>JARLHF010000047.1 GCA_031292375.1 Chlamydiales bacterium | reverse complement strand
TTTTGGCAATAAACAAGTAAAAAACGGTGTAGAACGCATCATAAATGATAAATTATAAGTCTCCGTGTCTCCGCGTCTCCGTGTTTTAACTATTCAAGTTATTGATTAGCAGATAGTTGAAAATCGAGCTGGCGTTATTTAGATCTCTGCATTTTTCTACCTTGTAAATTCGAAGTTAGAGCTCGAATTTACAAGGTATTTTTATTTTAGCGAGAGAAAATAGTCTAAAAATTAGAAATATGATAGCGTGAAAGCATGAACATTATCATCATTGGAGCTGGCACAATAGGCTCACATTTGGCCTTAGTTTTGTCACAGAAAGGCCATAACATCATATTGATCGACAAGGACCCTTACAAGGTTGAAGAAGCTGCAAGACGCCTTGATATATCCGCAAAAGTTGGCCTTGGAACAGATTGGGTGTTACTAGAATCGCTTAAAGAGCATAATCCCAACCTTTTGTTAGCCCTCACCGACTGCGATGAAACTAATTTAGTTGCAGCATCCATTGCAAAACAACTTGGATATCCAAAAACTATTGCACGCATCAGCCAAAATCAATTTATCAACTGTGAAAGACTTGATATCAAGCAAATGTTTCATGCTGACTACCTTATTTCTCCAGAACTCTTGGTAGCAGCAGACATTAATAAGCTCATGAGCATGCAAGGACCTGTTGCAATTGAAAATTTTGCTCATGGAGCAGCTCAAATGCATACACTCGCAATCCCCAAAAATTGGGATAAACAAGCTATACCTATTGCAGAGCTAAAGTTACCAGAAAATGTACGCATAGCACTCATCAGAAGATCTATCATAGAGGATGATTCATGCGAACATTCTATCCATTTTCCAAGAGGAGATGATGTCATTTTACCACTCGATGAAATCACATTCATAGGGGACACAAAAGCGATGTCTACCATCTATCACTTCTTTGGCATCCCTCAAAAAAAAGTAAGCTCTATCGTCATCGTTGGAGGATCTCAAATTGGCTATCATTTGGCAAGACTACTTCAAGAGGCACACGTACGTGTAAAAATCATTGATAAAAGTTATGACAGATGCACCTATCTTGCTGAAAGCCTTTCAAAATGCACAGTTTTGCACCACGAAGGAAGTGATCTACCATTTCTTCTCCAAGAAAATATTGAACACACAGACTTTTTTGTAGCTTGCACACGCAAAGATGAGATGAACTTATTACTTGGTAAACTTGCAAGAAAAGCAAAAGCCTCTCATGTGATTGCATGTATCTCAAATCCAGCTTATGGATCTATTGCAAAAGAGATGGGCATTCAGCGCACAATTACTTTTCACAAAAGTACGGAAAACAAAATTTTATCTCTTATCAGTAAAGAAAAAGTATCTTCTATTGTTTCGCTCTATGAAAATGAAGCAGAAGTTGTTGAAATAAAAGTATCTATGGAATCAAAAATGACAGGAATTCCTATTGCAAAACTTGTAAAGTACTTGCCAAAAGATTTGCTTTTTGCTGTGATACAAAGCAAGGGTAAAATTTCAATAGCCAATGGTAACAGCGTGTTAACACCTTCAGATACTGTCATCATTATTACTAATCCCAAAAATATTAATATCTTGTCAGAACTTTTTTAAAAGAGGCTTTATGGTTTGGAAGCCTATCTTTAAAACATTAGAATTTTACCTCTATATTTTAGCATCAATTCTTGTAATACCCCTTATTGTCTCGTTTTATTATCAATTCATTATAGATCCCACAAATCACCCACAACCCTTTGATACCTTTGCATTTTTTCTAACTATCTTAGTCTGCTTATGTTGTTCTCTTGGCTTTCGTATACTTGGAAAGGGATCAACAAATGTTAATTTCTATAGACGAGATGGTATTTTAGTTGTCGTTCTCATCTGGCTCATCACTCCCGCAATCAGCACACTACCTTTCTTATTTAACAATACACTAGAGCACTTTGAAGATGCCTATTTTGAGATGTGCTCTGGATATACAACAACTGGCATGTCCATACTCTGTCCCAAAGCCTATGATACAGAAAACAAGGAAGTAGCTTTTCACATAAGCTTTGCCGGCTTATGGAAAAATGAGACAAAATACGACTATTACGGGACTATAAAGCCTGTTTTGTCGCATTCAGGAGATGTGCTTTATGAAGGCATCGAAGCCATTGGAAAAGGGTTATTGTTTTGGAGAAGCTTGACACAATGGCTTGGAGGTATCGGCATTATCTTACTATTCGTAGCTGTCATCCCAGTCCTTGAAGCTGGAGCCAAGGTGCTTTTTCAATCAGAGCTTGTAGGACCCATTAAAGAGGATATTACACCTCGCACTCAAAATGCAGCCCTCTCTATTTTTAAGATTTATCTTGCGATGACTTTGCTACAGATCATCATGCTAGTTACCACAAACAGTAAGCTCTCATTTTTTGATGCAGTGAATATAGCTCTTACAACGGTCTCTTCGGGGGGCTTTTCCGTTAAAAATGGAAGTATTGCAAGCTATCAAAATGCAGCTACCGAATGGGTCATTGTAGTTTTTATGATTCTTGGAACCATAAATTTTTCACTTTTTTATTATTTGCTTAAAAGAAAATTCTATCGTCTAAAAGATCCTGAGCTCATCACGTACCTTGCACTCATCATCATCTTTGCAACAATTACATCCTGGAAGCTTCTCCAAAACCTGCCTTTTTCTCTAGAAGAATCGATTCGCTATGGCACTTTTCAAATCATTTCAACACTCTCTACAACAGGATTTTCTATTGCAGACTACAATTATTGGCCAGCAAGCGTTCAAGTTCTTATGCTAATCAGCATGTATATTGGAGGCATGTCAGGATCTACTGCAGGCGGTATTAAAGTAATTCGCTACTACCTTCTTTCAAGGCTTGCTATTAATCGTATTGAAACGGTGTTTCGACCTGAAAGAGTGCGTATCTTTAATTATGGTGATAAAAGAATTAACCTTGAACTCTCTTCTAATGTACTCTGTTTCTTTTTTATCTATATCTCTATAGCAGTCCTAGCTACAATAATTTATGTATTTAATGGAATCGATCCAGAAACAGCTCTTGGACTTAGCTCTTGCATACTAAATACCGTTGGAACAGGCTTTGGCATGGCAGGCCCTGAGTATTCTTGCGCTTTTCTAACATCTTTTGGTAAGTATTTTTCATGTCTTCTCATGTTCCTTGGAAGGCTTGAGTTATTTATCATCTTAATACTTTTCATACCAGCTTTCTGGAGACGCAAATAACTTATTTGCAAGCAGTTTTATTGCAACCATAACTGCCATTATCTTCACTTTTTTGAGAAGAAGGCTCACGAGAGTCCTTGTTTGCATAATCTGTTATATAAAAACCAGAACCTTCAAAGCGAAGTGTTGCAAGCCCACCTCCAATACCACGACGAAGCGTATCTTGAAGGCAGTCTGGGCACCTTTTTAAAGGTTCAGCAGTGATTTTTTGTGAAACTTCTGTTTTCTTGTGACAATGATCACAGATATAGTCATATGTTGGCATAATCCAAATGTCCTTTATTCCCCCTGTGCTTTCTGTGAGCCCTGCGGTAGTTATTATACACAAACAAGTTCAAGAATTGGTTTGTGTATAACTACCGCAGAAGCAGAAAATTGTGTGTGGATGATTTTACATCATGTCCATTCCGCCCATACCACCCATTCCCATACCGCCCATGCCGCCCATGCCGCCCATGCCGCCCATGCCACCCATACCATCCATCGATGATGAGCTCTTGGGTTTGGGTTTATCGGTAATCATAGCAGCTGTTGTCAGCAAAAGCCCAGATATAGAAGCTGCATGCTTAATAGCACTCTTAGTTACCAAGACCGGATCAATTACACCTGCTTTAATAAGGTCTTCAAACTGATCTGTAAGACCGTTGTAACCATGAGCATCTTTTTGCTCATAGATTTTTTCTGCAATCAAATTACCAGGCTTACCACAATTGTTTGCGATAGCAGTTGCGGGAGCAAAGGCTGCAGTCCTTATAATAGATACACCTATTGCTTCATCGCCATGCAACTTCAAGGCATCCAAAGCATGAAGAGAGCGAAGAAGAGCTACACCTCCTCCTGGAACAATACCCTCTGCAACGGCTGCTCTTGTTGCATGAAGAGCGTCTTCTACACGAGCTTTCTTTTCCTTCATTTCAGTTTCTGTTGCAGCGCCTACGTTAATGACAGCAACGCCGCCTACGAGTTTTGCAAGACGCTCTTCTAATTTTTCTTTATCATAACTAGAAGTTGTCTTAGCAATCTCTGCACGAATTTGTGCATCTCTTTGCTTAATTAATTTACTATCTCCAGCACCATCAATAATCGTAGTCTCATCTTTTGTGACTTTGACAGTTTTAGCTCTTCCAAGAACTTCAACGTCTACATCTTCAAGCTGCAAGCCAACTTCTTCAGAAACAAGAGTACCTCCTGTTAAAACGGCTATATCTTGCAACATAGCTTTTTTGCGATCTCCAAACCCTGGAGCCTTCACACAACAAACAGGAAGAGATCCTTTTAGCTTATTAACTACGAGCATCGCCAAGGCATCACCATCGATATCTTCTGCAATGATCAAAAAGGGTTTTGGCCCCCTTGCCATTACTTTTTCAAGAATGGGTACAAGCTCTTTTACTGTGGAAATTTTTTTATCTGTAATGAGAATAGAAGCATTTTCAAATTCAACGCTCATATTTTCTGCATCCGTCACAAAATAAGGAGATAAATATCCCTTATCAAACTGCATACCTTCTACAACATCCAGCGTCGTTTCAATACCTTTTGCTTCTGCAACACTAATAATACCATCTTTTCCAACTTTTTCCATTGCATTGGAGATAATTTGCCCAATATCCGCGTCGTTATTTGCAGATATAGTTGCAATCTGCATCACTTCTTTAGGGGTCTTTACAGGATGTGCAAGCTTTGAAAGGGCGTGTACAATGGCATCCACTGCCTTATCAATTCCGCGCTTAACGCTCATAGGGTTTGCACCAGCGACTACGTTTTTTACACCTTCACTATAAATTGCTTCTGCAAGAACAATTGCCGTTGTTGTTCCATCTCCTGCGATATCTGAAGTTTTTGATGCAACCTCTTTTACAAGCTGTGCTCCCATATTTTCAAATTTATCTTTTAATGTAATTTCCTTAGCAACAGTGACTCCATCTTTAGTGGAAAGTGGGGATCCAGCACCTTTTTTAATCACTACATTTCGCCCCTTGGGCCCAAGTGTTACTTTCACAGCTCTTGCAAGCTTCTTTACGCCTTCCAAAATCGATTTTAAGGCTTCTTGATCAAATTGCATTATTTTTGACATAACGAGGGGTAACTCCAAAGTAATTTTTCTGTTTAACTCAAGATTCCTAAAATGTCATCTTCTGACATGATCAGATATTCTTCTTCTGTGTCATTTTGCTTAACTTCTGTACCTGCATAGGCAGTAAAAAGGACGCGATCACCTACTTTCAATGTGGTAGGATTAAACTTTCCCTCGTCATCACTTTTTCCAGGACCAACTGCAACAACTTCTCCTTCTTTTGGCTTTTCTTGAGCCGATTCGGGGAGAATAATGCCACCTTTTGTTGTTTTCGCCTTAAAGCGTTTTACTAAAACACGATTACCTAAAGGTTTAATTTTATTCATGAGAATACTCCATTTACAATTACTGTTTCTATCGAGCGATGATTCTAAGAGAGGACTTTTATTAATGTCAAGACAAAGAATGCTTTTTTTAGCAGAAAAAGCCCTTGAGTGCCAAAAATCACTTATTGCGAGTAATCTTATTTTTCAGTACACTTTGCTTGATATGAATAGAATTTTATCTTTATTAGCAATATCTCTTGTCTTATCTGTGTTTAGTTCATTAGTGTTTACTACAAACAACGACACAAATATGCCCATTATAAACGCAATTTCTAATGAACTTGCTGATGGCTCCCTCAAGCTCATACTTGACCAAACCGAAGAACTTGGAGCATTTAGAAAAATTAACGATCCTTACCCAGAGGATAAAAACTTTACTGGCCACTACCCCACAAGAGATGGACTCGATCAGCTTCACTATTCTGCCAGCGCTCAATTTTCTGAAGCAGGTCTTAATGAACTACAAGAAAAACTTGCCCAAAAAGACTTAATTATCATCGACCTGAGACGAGAGTCTCATGGATTCATCAATGGCCTACCTGTGAGCTGGATGAATATTCAAAATGGATGGTCAAATTTAGATTTAAATACAGAAGCCATTTCTGAAGAAGAAAAAGCCCTTCTAAAAGCGGCCCAAAAAGAAGAACATGTTGTCATTAACAAAGTCGTCAAAGAAGAAGGCAATAAAGAGCTTATTCCCATGCCAACTACCGTTAAACGCACATCTACAGAGCGTAATTTAACTGCTAAATTAGGCATTGGATATGTTAGGATTCCTATTTGCGATCACAAAAGACCGCTTGACGAAGAAATAGATACTTTTATCTCCTTTTATAGAACCAAACCAGAAACCTCTTGGGTGCATTTTCACTGCAAAGGTGGAAGCGGAAGAACAACTACGCTACTGGTTATGGTAGACATGATGCACAACGCCAAGCAGTTAAGCTTTGACACTATCATGGATCGTCAAATGCTCATTAATGAAAAAAACTTCCTTGTAGCCTCCACACCTATTGCAAAACAATTCTTTGCTGAATTTGAAGAAAGAAGGCTCTTTCTAAGAGAATTCTATAATTACTGCAAAGAAAACCAAGATAACTTTGCCACCTCCTGGGCCACCTACCTAACAAAAAAGCCAGCATAGAATTAACCTTCAATTTATTTTTAAATTGCAAAAGGAAGCTCTCTGTGATAGGTTAGAAAAAACGAATAAATTTAATAAAGTATTGATTCCATGAATTTGCAAAAAGCCCTCTCTAAAATATGTACATTTTTTCTCTTTGTCACAATCTGCGTCTTCGTTACTGGATGCTCAGAAAAAACAGCCATCATCAACGGGGTGGATGAGCGAGAAGCCAATGAAATTGTAGTTTTTCTTGCAAGCAAAGGAATAAGCGCAGAGAAACAAGCAGCACCTGTTGCTTCATCTGCTTCAGCTGCAAATACAGGAATCCTCTGGAATCTATATGTAGACAATTCCCAGATCACAGAAGCCATGTCCATTCTCAATCGCAATGGCCTGCCAAGAAAACAAGGAAAGAATCTTTTAGAGTTATTTAGCGATTCTGGTCTCATGCCCTCAGACATGCAACAGAAAATTAAATATCAAGCAGGTCTTGCACAACAAATTGCTAACACAATCCGCCAAATTGATGGTGTTATTGACGCGACAGTGCAACTTTCCTTTCCAACAGACGACTCTACCGATTCGCAAATTACAGCTTCTGTATATGTCAAACACCAGGGTGTTTTAGATAATCCCAATAGCCAGCTCATTACAAAAATCAAACAATTAGTAAGCGCAAGCATTGCTGGATTAAAGCTGGAAAATGTAACTGTAATTTCTGATCGCTCTCGCTTTACTGACGTAACTCTTCGCTCAGAGAATCCTGCGGGCTCTGAGGAAGAAAAAGAGTTTGTTACTATTTGGGGAGTAGTCATTGCAAAAGATTCTGTGGGAGCCTTTCGCTTATTGTTCTTCTCCCTCTGTTCTATTGTCTTAATCCTTGTTCTTGCCCTTATATGGGTTATCTGGAAAATGCTTCCTCTTTTGACTCCACATGGCGGGCTCTCTTTCTTCTGGAAAGTCAAAGAAAAGCCCACAGAAGAACATTCAACAGAAGAGAAAGAAAACACTGACTCCCAAGAAAAATGAACACACCTTATCACCTAATGATTCACTCTTTGCTTACGCGCTTTCACAAGGAAGATGCAAATTCTCTCTTTAAATTTTTTGCATCAGAAGATGAGTCAGAGCTAAGTAAGACACACGTACCACAAAAACCTCCTGTATTACAAATTACAGAAGGCCTATCGAACATTCATTACTCATGGCTTCCACCTTTCCTTGCAAAGTACCCCATCAATTTAAAAAACCTAATCATCTCTTCTCTTCCAAGCTCTCTATTGGCTGGTATTACAAAGCTTGCAAAACCTCCAATTAAAAAGATCCCTCTCTCTCCTTTTGCTAGATTTTTTTTTCTTAAGTACTTTTACCAAGAGTGGTTACCAGAAGATGTCGTAGCTATTGAATTTCTAGAAGAAAATCCCTTGAACACCCTTTTACACCTCACTAAGTTACAACTTGTAAGCCTTGTTGATTTTCTTGGCATCCAGGATCTATCTATTGATCTTCGAAAGGTTGTTGATAAAAAAACATTGGACATTCTCAAAAATCTGCTCTCTGCTCATCAAAAACAATACTTAGATTATTGCCTAAAAAGAGCTGATGTCCCTCCTGTTAAACCAGAACCTGTTCAATACTGGATGCAAAGCAAAGAAAAACTTGCTCTACTTATCCATCAGAAAGGTCTTGCAAGGCTTGCCCATGCACTTTTAGGGCAAAATAGCCATCTTATTTGGCATATCATACATAGACTCGATATCGGCAGAGGAAAAGAACTTACAAAATGCTTAGATAGCCCTACAGATATACCAAAAAAACTCTCCTCTCAAATCACTTCAGAGGTCTTAGATCTTGTAAAACTACTTAACAAGGGTAAAGAATAAATGAAATTTTTTGACTTACTCTACAAAGATGAGCTACATTTAGCACCCACTAAGAAGGTAATTCCTGCAAGCGAATTTTCTTCTCTCCTTGAAGGAAAAGAATTGATTGCCAAAATTCAAGAAGAGGGCGTCGCTTACAGACAAGAGTGTGAAAAAGAGTGCGAATTATTAAAAGAACAGAAGATGAATGAAGGCTTTGATGAAGGCCTTAAAAAATGGGCAGAGCAACTTGCAGCATGTGAAGCTTTTCTTACAAAAACTAAAGATGACTTAGAGAAGATGATCGTTCCAGTCGCCCTTAAAGCTGCAAAAAAAATTGTTGCAAAAGAAATTGAAACGCATCCTGAAACGATTGTAGACATTGTAAAGCAATCTTTAAAAGCAGTATCTCAACACCGTAAATTTGTCATTTATGTGAATAAACAAGATTATGCTATCTTAGATGAAAACCGCCCTAAACTCAAAGAAGCCCTAGAAAGTGTTGAAAGTCTTACTGTCAGCGTAAGGGACGATATCTTACCAGGGGATGCAACTATTGAAACTGAAAGTGGTATCATTAGTGTAAAACAAGAACAGTTGTGGAAGTCGCTTGAAACCGCATTTCACTCTTTGATGAATGCATAGGAAATAAATAGATGATCAAACTTATGATGCATTTTTTGCTGTTGTTACTACTACTTGTAGGCCCTACAAGTACGCTAATAGCTCAGCAAACGCTTACACAATTTCCAGAAGTCATTCAAGTAAGCGAAGATCCTGATGGAGAGCTCTCTTCTAATAAAGCCGTAAGAAATGTAACAAGCCCTATTGTAAATGCTCCTGAAGCTGGCAATAACAACATCATTATACCCATCAACCAGCAAGCTATCAGTAAAAGACCCAATATTATCACACAAGCCGCTGCCATCACCTTGATGTCTTTGCTTCCTTATCTAGTAATTTTATTAACTTCTTTCTTAAAAATTATTGTAGTCTTGTCCCTACTTAGAAACGCCATAGGTGTGCAACAATCGCCTCCTAACCAGGTTTTAAATGGACTTGCTCTAATATTAAGCGTGTATGTCATGTTTCCAACCGGCCTTGCAATGTACAATGAGGGTAAAGACTTAATTGACAATAAGGCGCCAAGCGAACTTGTTTCTGCAGAAACCACAGGCTTTATTCTGGAATTTGTAGACCGTACAAAAGCACCTTTAAAAAAGTTCCTAGAGAATAATACAAGCGCACAACACCTGCAAAGCTTTTATAAAATAGCCTACAAAGTACTCCCTGAAAGCACAAAAGCATCTCTAACTCAAACAGATTTTCTTATTTTAATTCCCTCTTACATTACAAGTCAGCTTAAAGATGCCTACCAAATTGGCGTATTGATTTACTTACCATTTTTTGTTATAGACCTCGTAGTTTCCAACATTCTACTTGCCATGGGTATGATGATGCTCTCTCCCCTTACAATTGCGCTGCCCCTTAAGCTCTTACTGCTTGTAATGCTCGATGGTTGGACGCTGCTCATTCAGGGCCTCGTATTAAGCTTTAAATAAAGGATGAAAAAACAATGAAAGCGCAAATTTTTCAGTTATCCTACCAAGCGCTACTTCTCATACTGATCATCTCTGGCCCTCCCGTCTTAATAAGCATGATTTTGGGCTTGTTCGTTGCTATCTTTCAAGCTGCAACACAAATTCAAGAACAGACGCTCTCCTTTGTTGTTAAATTACTTGCCGTTGTGCTCACGCTATTTATCATGGGACCTTGGCTTGGACAGGTTATTTTACAATTTGCAGCCAATATCTTTAATAATTTCTATATGTGGAAATAGGTTACAACAATGGCAGACGCAAGCTATGCGGAGCTTTTTATTGAAAATCCCGATTTCTATGTAGCTCTCTTTTTTTTATCGTTATTCCGTATTCTTCCCATTCTTGTTTTAACTCCATTTCTGGGAGCTAAATTACTTCCTGCACCTGCAAGAATAGGCTTTGCAATCTCTCTTTTTTTTCTTCTTATGCCCTTTATTGCAGCCCGCACAACCACACCACTTATCTGGAGCCCTCTTTTAATTGGATATGCTATCAAAGAAGGCATGATTGGACTTCTCATAGGCTTTTTAGCAAGCATTCCTTTTTCGATCGTGCAGATGTCTGGTATTGTAACAGATAACCAGAGAGGCTCTGCTAGCATGATGGGACAAGATGCAACCACAGGAACTCAAGCTTCCGTTATTGGCCTTCTCTACAACTCTCTTTTAATCGTCATCTTCTTTTGGCTCGATGGCCCTTTTTTATGCTTTGATGCACTTGCTAAATCCTACGCTGTCATTGCTCCAGATCAACTTATAAAGCCTGATTTTTTCTTAAATGGTCAATCCGCCTTTTGGCTTGGAATAGTTGGCATGCTCGGCAAGCTCTTTGCTCTCTCTTGCCAGCTTGCAGCACCTGCCCTTCTGACTATTTTAATGGCTGATGTCTTTCTTGGTATCATCAACAGGCTTGCACCTCAAGTACAAATCTCTTTTCTAGGACAAGGTTTAAAAGCCTATCTTGCTGACTGCGCTCTTTTATTAGCACTCTACTTCATACTCAATCAAATGGGAAAAATGTCTATCTCATGGATAGTTGGCATCAATGACTTTATTCTCCAGCTGGGCACATGACGCTGCTAGATAATAGTGGGCCTATTTCTATTTTCTCTGCAGACTATGCAACAGAAGAGCCTTCCTCATGGGAAAAGCTTTTATCAGAAGAGGAGTTAAAAAAAGCCTATGCTTATACATTCCACGATAAGAAAAGCGAATTCATTATTTGTCGCGGAATCATGAAGCAATTACTTAGCAACTATATAAAGCTACCTATACAAGAAATTATCATCCACTATACACCAGCTGGAAAGCCCTTTCTTGCAAACGAAAAAGCCTTCTTTAACATATCTCACAGCAATGGAAAAGCTCTATTTGCACTCTCTGCAACTACACAAATGGGCATTGATATAGAAATGATACGACCAATAAAAGAGCTTTTTACAATTGCCAAAAACTACTTCAGTAATGAGGAAAAAAAAATTCTCCAAAATTGTTCTGAAAGCGAAAAAGAAAAAACCTTCTTTAAGCTTTGGACAAAAAAAGAGGCCGTTTTAAAGGCTGCTGGTACAGGTTTTAATAAACCTTTTCCAGAGCCTACATCTCACTATATTATAAAAGAATTATCCCCTTTTCCAGGTTACGTGGGCTTTCTTGCCTATTCAGCTACCAATAGACTTTTTGCGTAATTATACACAAACAAGTTCAAGAATTGTTTGTGTATAAACCAGAAAAATGCAAAAAGCGATATTGCTTACCAAATTCTTGAATAAGCCTACTTTTACCAATGCGACGCCTTCCGTGCACAACAACAAGGCTAGAGCTCTTCTTATGAGTAAGTCTTTCAAGAAGCTTTAATTCACTCTTTCTACCAATCAACAAAATAGTATGCATTTTTCCTCGCTACTGATAATTCAAAATTATCGATTGTCAGTAGTACTCCTATTAAAAACGTCAGATTTGACTCAAAAAACTAACCTTTGATTTTTTAGTTAAAATAGAATAAAATGACGTCCTAAATTATTTCAGGAGTTTTATTATGAGCGTTAATCCAAGCACCTCATCTTCAGTAGCTACAGGTCCAAACTTAGAAGAATTGGAAAGACAGTTACAGCAAAATATTGATGCAACAAAAGCTCATGAAGTGGTTGTTGGTGCAGAAATAACCCGCCTAAGAGAGGCAGGCCGCATGCCGAAAGAAAACATCTCAACTGCAAATTTAAGCCAGAGAGAATTAAATGTAGTAGTGGATATGTGGAGGAAATCTTTAGAACTTAATAAAGAAGCAGAGCAGTTAGGCCAAAGTATCAAAGAGAGAAAACTAGAGAACCGTATGGAGGAGTGGAATCTTCTTGGAGTTTCCTCAGATCGCCTTACTAAGCTTCGAGAAAGAATACTTAATGCAAGGAAAGGTGAGGCTTCGTCTCAACTTGAAAAACCTTAAGCAACCCATATGAGTTTATTGGTTAATAACGCGAGCTTCTTTCACTGGAGTTCTCCTGAAGTGAAAATTTTGGCAAATGCTGCACAAACCACATCTTGTTATGGGGTAAGTAAGCAAAAACTAACAAAGCTCGATATCCAAACGATTGTAAACAGTCTTACACCACTTACTTCCCCTGAACAAGTAGCCCTTGCCAAACACAAGTGGCACAGCTATCACAAGCTCTCATCCAACTTAAAAGCGCTTGTTAGAAAAATAAATAATGAAAAATCTTTCATTTGGCGTCTACTGGGATGGCTGCTGGGACTATTCAACATCAGCCTTCTTTCACAAGAAGAAAAATTCATACAAAAGATGCTGGATTATTCAAATGGACAACTTCAAAGCACGCCCAACTATTCAAAAATAAACAAAGATAAACTTTCTTATGTGATTCAGAAGGGGTTTCGCCTACTGCCACATTTAGACAATAATAAGGCAGAAAAGCTAGAACTCAATGGCGCCTGGCAAAAAAATTCTTTAAATTTAATTCGAAATGAAATGACAAGTTTTCTTGACACTTATGCAAAAAAAATTTCTGAGTTTGATAAAGCCATTATAAAAGAACACAACAAAATGTTTTCATGCGCAATAGAAAATTGTCAGGCTACCTCTACAAACATCGATAAATATGTAGAGAAAATACAGCAACAAATTACAGCACTTGAAGTGCAAAGATGTCTAATAATCCCAGGAGGCACTCGTGAACATAGTATTATTTATAAAATAAAACGAGAAAGCGATTTTAAATATAGTTTAGAAATCTATAATACAGGTATTGGCCTTGCGCATACTTTTTCTTTTCATAAAGCTCAATCCAGAAAATATACAACTTTACTTTTACAAAAACTTACAAGTTCCACATTTCTAAAAACACTTTTAGAATTTCGAATAACAGGCTCTAAAGAATACCTAAAAAACCATGTGAGTCAAGATACAGATTATAATGCCTATATAACTCAGCAACGAAAGGAAATGAATAGACTATTAGAATTTATTGACTCTAATTTTGACTGGTATCGCAGGGGACTTGGCGACACATATCCCTTCCAAGTTAGAGGTACTTGTTCTTTTGAGTCCATCACAGCATTTTTAAAAGGATCACTGCCAAAACATCTTTTTCATGCTCTTCAATTACATATGACTGAAGGCGCTGCAATCACTGCTCAAAAAGCGTTTAACGCAGTATTTTCAGGTGATACAGCAGAAGATCTTTGCATTGTTGCAAATTCTACACTCACAGAAAAAAAGATTCTATTTAAGCAAAAAAAGAGTAAGCATAACTGGTTTATTTCAGAGGAACCTTTATATGACCCTCTTAACCCAACAATAGATGCAGAAACGCTTTTTAATATAAAAACTTTTTGTCAATCTTTTTCACAAAGTGTTCAAACAATAACAAAAGATACAAAAACAGTTGTTTTTCAAAATTTTCATTTATTTAGGTTGTTTTATTCAGAATCATTTCGGCGTGCTTTTATAAAACGTATGCAAATAACTAATTGGAGCAATCGTCAAGTTAAAATTACAAACCTCTCGTTTAATGAGACTAAAAACATTCTTATTCATTATGAAATAAAAAAAGATGGACTCATAACACCTCTTCAAATGATAGTCCCTTCTGAGCAAGAGCTTGAAAAGTAAGGATACTAAAGGCAAATAAAGATTGCTTCTTAAGTTCAAATAGCTCTAAATGGTCAAGAATATCTATAATTTTTGGTCAAAATCATCAATGTCTAACCATAAATCATTCGAACCAATTGCCATCATCGGAGTAGGCGCCCTCTTTGCGGAGTCACCAAATGCAACATACTTTTGGAAAACTATCTTAAGCGGCATTGATTGTATTCGCGATGTACCAAATACACATTGGTCTATAAATGATTATTACGACAAGGATCCAAAGGCTGAAGATAAAATTGTTTGCAAACGTGGATCCTTTATCAATGATATTGAGTTTGATGCTTTAGAATTTGGTATACCCCCTCAAGTTTTGCCAGCAACAGATGCATGCCAACTCCTCGCTCTACTCGTTGCAAAACAAGTGCTTCATGATGCGACAAATGGGGCCTACATAGATGCTGATTTGAGCCGAACAAGCGTTATCTTAGGGGGCAGTAATCTTCAGTCTCTATCTCTCATGTCCATTCGCACAATGGGACGCCCTCTTTTGGAAAAAGTCCTTCGTAGCTCTGGCTTTTCTGAAGCCATCGTCCAACAAACTTGCAATGAAGCCATAGATACTTATACTCCGTGGCAGGAAAATACATTTCCAGGCCTTCTTGGCAACGTTGTTGCAGGTCGCATAGCTAATAGGTTTAACTTGGGCGGCACCAACTGCATCATAGATGCTGCTTGTGCAAGCTCCTTTGCAGCGCTTTCTATGGCTATCGATGAATTGCAGCTTGGAAAATCAGACCTTGTGATCACAGGGGGCACTGACACTCTAAACGATATTGTAAGCTTTATGTGCTTCAGCAAAACTCAAGCTCTTTCTAAAACAGAAGATTGTCGCCCCTTCTCTGACAAGGGCGATGGCACTATTCTAGGTGAGGGCCTTGGAATGTTCGCCTTAAAAAGACTCTCTGATGCGGAGCGTGAAAACAATCCGATCTATGCAGTTATTCGAGGTATCGGATCTTCTTCTGATGGTAAATCAAAAAGCATCTACGCACCCGTTCCAGAAGGACAATCTAAAGCGATCCTCAGAGCTTATGAATCTGCTAATTATTCCCCATCGACAGTTGAATTAATCGAAGCTCACGGCACAGGAACAAAGGCAGGTGATGCTGCAGAATTTATGGGTCTTTGCTTATCCTTTGAAAAAGATGGCAGTGCTAAAAAACAATCATGCGCTTTGGGCTCCGTCAAATCACAAATTGGTCATACAAAGGGAGCTGCAGGCTCTGCAGGGCTTTTTAAAGCAGCAATGGCACTACATCATAAAGTGCTTCCACCTACGATTAAAGTAGATAAACCAAATCCTGCACTCAACATTGAAGAAACTCCCTTTTATTTAAATACAGAAGCAAGACCTTGGATTCACTCTTCAGAGCATCCAAGAAGAGCAAGCGTCAGTGCTTTTGGATTTGGAGGCAGTAATTTTCATGTCGCTTTAGAAGAATACGTAAACCCTAAAAATCAACAAAAACGCATGAGCTCTTGGTCTGATGAACTCATTATTTTTTCTGCAAACACCCCAAAAGAATTACTTATAGAAGCAAAAAAAGTACTAGATGATACAAAGACCATTCCTTGCCTTAAAACCTTTGCAAAGACAAGTCAAGAAAAACTTAAAGCTGTACATCTTGCAAGAATTGCACTCGTTGTAAAAACAAGCGATGATCTTAGAAAAAAATTACAACAAGCAGTTCTATCTATTAAAGCCTCTCCTGAAGATTCTTTTTCCCTTCCAGATGGCATTCATTATGGATTTGCTAAAGATAGTGGTAAAGTCGCCTTTCTTTTCCCTGGCCAAGGAAGCCAATATGTTGGTATGGGAAGAGAGCTTTCCATCCATTTTGAAGAAGCTTTTGCCAAATGGGATACATATGCTCATTTATCGCAACACAAGCACGTCTTTCCAAAACCTATTTTTGATTCTGCCCTCAAAACGGAACAAGAAGCGACACTAAACTCTACAGAATGCGCACAACCCTCCATAGCTATCACATCTCTTTGCCTTCTTGATATGATTAAAAAAGTGGGTATCAAACCCGATTGCGTTGCAGGACATAGCTTTGGTGAACTCTCTGCACTATTTGCAGCTGGTTCCATTGAAGAAACTGATTTTCTCTCCATTGCAAAAAAAAGAGGAGAGATCATGCAAAGAGCTGCAGAAAATGCAAAAGGCACTATGCTAATGGTTAACTGCCCTACAGACTCTATTCTCTCTCTCATCAAGGAACACAAGCTCTCCATAGAACCTGCAAACTTCAATGCACCTTCCCAACTTGTTTTATCTGGCTCCATGCAATCTATTGAAAAAACAGAAATTCTACTCAAAGAAAAAGGTATCAAACATCAACGTCTTTTAGTATCCGCAGCTTTTCACTCAACACTTATGAAGCCTGCTTACAACGAATTCAAAGACTACCTCAAAAATATTCCATTTAAATCTGCAAAAATCCCAATCTACGCAAACCTCACAGCAAATCCCTATCCTAAAAAACCAAGTGATATGCAACAAATTCTTGCAGACCAGCTAACAGGTAGTGTTCGCTTTCAGCAGCTCATCGAAAACTTGTATGAAAATGGCTGCAGGACATTTATTGAAGTGGGTCCCCACACTGTCCTTACAAATCTTGTTAATAAATGCCTAGAAAATAAGCCTATAAACACTATCTACCTAGATAAGAGAGGAGAAAATGGCATCACATCCCTCTGGAATGCCTTTGCAAAAATGGTTGTCATTGGCCTAAATCCCAATTTTTCTAATCTTTGGTCTGCTTTTATCAATCCTGAAATTAAAAGCCCTCCAAAAACTTCCTCTTTTATAGTCAAAATTAATGGGACAAATTATGGGAAACCCTCGCCCTTAAAAGAAAAAAATAGTTCCCAAAACATGTCCCATAACCCAACTTTCATTAAGGAGAAAACAGTGTCTCATCATCATGATCCTCAATTTATACAAATGTGCCAAGATCTACAACAAAGACTCATTGATGCACACTCTAACTTCCAAAAAACAATGAGTGACAGTCATATCGCTTTTTTAAATTCATTCACTTGTTTGACTCAGCAAGCTATGGGATCACAACAAACTACAGCACCTATACAACAAAACATACAGCCTAAAATAAGCCCTCCACCTTCACAATATTTTACGCCCACATCTACTCCTGTAGTAAATAAAACAGCAATCTCAGCAAGCGAAAATACCATGACAAGAGCTCCAAGAGCTCATTCGAACCCCATTCAAAATATACCACAAACACCCATTATTACATCTATTGCATCCACAATTAGCAAACAAGAGGCGGCTATCCCTGTGCCTGCCAAATCAAATATTGAAGAGTTATTACTCGAAACTGTGGTTGAAAAGACTGGCTACCCAAGAGATATGCTCAACTTAGATATGAAAATCGAAACAGATTTAGGGATCGACTCCATTAAGCGTGTAGAAATCTTTTCTAGCATAGCTGAAAAAAGCCCTCAGCTTCCAGAAGTTGCTCCAAGTGATCTTGCACAATTTAAAACTCTTGGAGATATCGTCTCACACTTAAAACAAAAACAATTTGCTTAAAGTTTTTTATGTCTAATAGAACTATACTTGGTGTAAAAGAAGCAAAAGAGGTAGGCGCGCCCTTCTCTTTGAGCTTTAATCATAAGATTTCGATTACAAAAGACAACGGGGGACTTGCAGACGCCCTAGCCAGCAAATTTCAAGAGAGAGGTTTTCTTCCTCAAATTGTTGAAGAAATACCAGAAGCAAGTGATGTTGTCATCTTTCTAGATGCACTAAATGCGTTCCCAAGCTGGGAAAGTGCCTGTATAGTTAATCAAAAGGCATTCATTGCTGCAAAAGCCATTTCTACTCGCTTCTGGCACAAAGGAGGACTCTTTGTAACCATTCAGGATAGTGGCGGGAAGTTTTCACTAGATGGCATATCTGAATTACAAAGCATAACATCTGGCCTTACCGGCCTTGTTAAAACAGCAGCACAAGAATGGCCAAAAGCATTTTGCAAGGCCATAGATATCCAAAGAGCTCATTTTAAAAATGAAGAACTTGCAGAAAAAATTATCAACGAAATTCTATTAAGTGGTCCTCTTACAGAATGTGGCTTAACAAAAGATGGCAAAAGATGGACAACAACTAATATAGCAGAAAATGCTATTGAAAAAAAGCTGTCTCTAAAGCCTCATGATGTTGTTATAGTCTCAGGAGGTGCAAGGGGCGTTACAGCATCTTCTATCATCGCCCTTGCAAAAAAATGCCCTCTTCGCTTTCTTCTTTTAGGAAGAACACCTCTTTCACAAGAGCCAGAACAGTTTAGACACCATACAACGGAACATGCGCTAAAATCAGCACTCATCCAAGATGCAAAAGAAAAAAATAAAGCTATCCTGCCCAAAGAAGTGAATACGCAGGCTTATCAAATACTTGCTATACGTGAAATACAATCGACACTTGATACCCTGCAAAGCATTCAATCTGAAGCATCTTATGTCTCTCTAGATATCACCCAATTCGAACAGGTTGAAAAAGCTCTTAATGATATAAGAAAAAAATGGGGAAAAATTGATGCCATCATACATGGAGCTGGAGTCCTTGCAGATAAGCTCATTGCTGAAAAAACAATTGAACAATTTGAAATGGTCTTTACAACCAAAGTAAAAGGCCTTAAAAATCTATTAGATGCAACACAAAAAGACTCTCTTTCTCTAATAGCACTCTTCTCTTCTGTAGCTGCACGTTTTGGCAATAGAGGGCAATGCGACTATGCCATGGCTAATGAAGTACTTAATAAAATGGCTCAGTATGAAAAGCAAAAACGTCCTAAATGTCTTGTCAAATCCTTAAACTGGGGTCCTTGGGAAGGCGGTATGGTAACGCCTGAGCTCAAAGCACTCTTTGCAAAAAAGGGCATTTATACTCTTTCTGTTGATGCAGGAACTCACCAATTTGTCCAGGAGCTTTCAACAGACACAGGTAGCCACGCAGAAGTTGTTCTTGGAAGTGCTCTTGAAAAATCGGAAACAATTTTTGTAAGCAAAGAGGCTTATCCCTTTATTTCCAGCCATATCATCAACGAAATTGCTGTTGTTCCTGCCATTTTAGTTATGGAGTGGTTCATTGGCTATGCAAAAAGACTCTGTCAAAACCTCCATTTCCACCACTGTCAAAACTTTCAAGTGATAAAAGGGATTTTACTTCCAAACTTTGGAAAAACAGAAACTCCTTTAAAAATTGTCTGCTCTTCTCATGAAGTATCTCAAGACTCTCAGATCCTTGAACTTCAACTCAAAAACTCTGATGATACTCTCCACTATACAGCAAAGCTATTTATGAGCAGCAAACTTGTTTCTCTTCCAGAGAACACTTATAAAACCCATTCTCTAAAAAATGAGTGGTCTCTTTCCATAGAAGAAAGCTATAAAAAAGGCTTATTTCATGGTCCCGATTTTCAAGTAATTTATTCTATAGATAATATCTGTAAAGAGGGTGGAGAGTGTCATTTAAAAGGTTTAATCGACATGTCCTGGAAAAGAAAAGAGTTTATACTCGATATGGCAGCGCTCGATGGATGCTTACAATTTCTTGCAATATGGTCTTTTCATGCCCTTTCTATTTTTGCACTTCCCATGCAAATTGAAAAATTTACTCTGTTTCAACAAGGTCCCATCACGCATAAAAAATACCACTGTATTGTACAAAGCAGAGAAAAAGGAAAGTATAAAACCTCTTCCAACATTTTATTAAGCGACGAAAAGGGAAATCCCTACGCTGAATTTTTAGGTGTTGAGCTCATTGCATATGCATCTGACCTGCAGGAGAAATAAGTATGTTTGAACCCATCGCCATCATAGGCACGGGATGCATCCTACCAGGCGCACTTACACCCAAACAACTATGGGAAAATAGACTTGCAAACGTTTGCAGTTTAAAAAGCGCAACCCTTTCCAATTGGAATATAGAACCAAGCGTTTTAATATCAGAAAAAACACTTCCACACGACATCGTTGGTGCAATTGATAGCTTTGACTACCTATTTGATGCCAATTCCTTTTTTTTGCCTAAAGATGAAATATTCAAATGGGATCCTTTCTTTTATTGGCTTCTTCAGGCTTGTCAAAATGCATTTCATGAAGCTAATTACTCTCTTGATGATCTAAAAATGATAAAAACAGGCGCCGTCATTGGCAACTTGTCTTATCCATCTGCTTCCTTTTGCCATCATGCAGAATCCGTATGGTTATTAAACCAAGATCCTGCAACGATCGGTCATCGTACATATCATCAATTACTGACAGATAAACCCCATCCTATAAACCGCTTCATGTCAGGATTACCTCTACACCATCTATCTCAAGCACTTCATCTATCTGTAGATAGCTTTGCAGTGGATGCAGCTTGTGCATCTTCTTTGTATGCAATCAAACTTGCTTGTGATAAATTGCACTCTCGATCTGCAGATTTAATGTTTGCAGGCGGCGTCAATGGTACAAACCTTCTCTATACACATATTGGTTTTCATGCTCTTAAAGCCCTTGGTCCATCTGGAAAAAGTAGACCTTTTCACAAAGAAGCAGATGGCCTTATTCCAGCTCAAGGATCAGCAATCATTTTACTTAAGCGACTATCTGATGCTATCAACTCCGATGATGAGATCCTTGGAGTCATTCGCGGTATTGGACTTTCTAACGACGGCAACAGTGGAAGTTTTTTAACTCCTGCCATCGGCGGACAAATCATGGCTATGAAGCGCGCTTACGCTCAATCGGGTATACAAAAAGAAGAAGTATCATGGATTGAGTGCCATGCAACAGGAACACATCTTGGAGATAGTATAGAGCTAAGCAGCATGCAGTCTTTTTTTGAATCAAAACAAAAAATATCTATTGGCGCACTAAAGGCAAATATTGGACACACAATTACAGCTTCTGCAACTTCTGCTCTTATCAACGTACTTTCTGCATTCAAAGCAAAAATAAAACCACCCACGATACATGAGCCAGAATCTATCTGTAAAGCGCTTGACAATTCATCTTTTTACCTTTTAAATCATGCAGAAGAGTGGCAAAGTAAAACACCTAGAAAGGCCGCTATCAACGCCTTTGGCTTCGGTGGTAATAACGCCCATCTCATCGTCGAAGAGTGGCAAAAAAATTCTACCTACAAAAATAGTGTTCAAAAACCAAAGTCTATCGATACTATTGCAATTGTTGGAGTGGGCTTACTTGCTGGCAGTGCTGAAAACTCCGAAGAGTTTTTGCAAATACTTAAATCTGATCAGCCTAAATTTTCTGAATATGAAGAGGGCTATTACGGCAGCTACCTAGATTCTGTTGATCTTCCTATCCAAAATATTCCCTTTCCACCCAGCGATCTTAAGTCAACTTCAGGGCAGCAATTAGCTATGCTCAAAGCAAGCCTTGATGCATTAAAAAATGTAAACGCAATCGATCCAGAAAAAACATCTGTTCTTGTTGGGATAGGCTGCGATATAGAGAGTGCTCGCTTTGTTTTGCGCACAACACTCTCTCATGTATTACCAGAAAAAGATCCATCATGGATCTTAAAAGCAAAAGATGCTATTGCACTTGCGCTTACTCCTGCAAATATTGGCTCAAACATTGCAGCCAATAGGCTCAATGTTCTTTATAACTTTACAAATCAAGGCTATAGCGTATCTTCTGAAGAGCATTCAGGGATTACTTCCCTTGAAATAGCTATACAAGGTCTATTGAATCATGAGTATGATGCCGCTCTAGTTGGAGCATGTGATATGTGCTGTGAAAGCGCGCACATTGCTGCCGTCAAAGAATTACTTCCGCAATCCTGTCACATTCCAGGTGACGCTGCCGTTTGTTTAGTTCTAAAGAGACTTTCTGATGCAACAAGAGATGATGACACTATCTTTGCAACCCTTCCACAGGTAAGCTCAGAAAGAACACCCGATTTTGAACTTAATAACTATTCTAGCAAAGTCCTATCTCATTTTGGACATACCCACGCAGCATCTGGCCTTCTTCATGTGGCTACTGCAGCGCTTTTGTGCTACAACGAAAACACCTCTTCCATCAAGGTGGAAATTGAAGCACTTGGTGCCAAGAAAAAATCTATAGAAGTTTTAAAAGGAAGCTTATAATGAAAATAGAACAACTTGTTACAACCATTGCCTTTGATCCAAAAGAACAGCTCAAGCTTATCCACAATATCAGAAATCACCTCTATCTTGTCAAAGACCCTGAAACAGAAAATATGGGACTTCTTGCAAATATCACGAATTCTCCCTATCAACTACTTGGAATACTACCTCCTATTTATCCTGAATGGCTCGGCAACAAAGCTTTCTTAGAGACTCATGAACTTCGCTTTCCCTATATTGTGGGTGAAATGGCCAACGGTATTGCGACAGCGAAAATGGTTATTTCTGCAGTAAATGCAGGGATGATGAGCTTTTTTGGTGCTGCGGGCCTTATGCCAAGCAAAGTAGAAGAGAATATCAATGAAATTCAAGCCCATCTTGGAACTTGCAATAAAAGCTGGGGCTCTAATTTAATCCATTCTCCCAATGAGCCTTACTTGGAAGGTAAAATTGTCGATCTCTATCTAAAGAAAAATGTGACACGTGTTTCTGCTTCTGCTTATATGACCCTAAGCCCTCATATTGTTCACTACGCAACTAAGGGGCTTACAGTTGATGAATATGGAGTCATTCACAGGCACAACTATATCCTTGCTAAAATTTCACGAGAAGAAGTTGCTAAACATTTTATGATGCCAGCGCCCAAAGAAATGCTTGCAGCACTCGTTCGAGAAGGTAAGATCAGCGAACACGAAGCATGGCTTGCAACAAATATTCCTGTTGCAGAAGACATCACTGTTGAAGCAGACTCTGGCGGACACACAGATAATCGTCCTCTTGGACCTCTTTTATCTGTTATTCAAGCACTTGCAAATGAATTAACAGAAACTTATGGATATACAACACCTTTTCGTATTGGAGCTGCAGGCGGCCTTGGTACGCCTTTATCTGTTGCATCTGCATTTAGCTTGGGATCTGCTTACATCGTAACTGGATCCATTAATCAATCTGCTGTAGAAGCGGGTATTTCTCCTGCTGCAAAAGAGTTACTCGCAAAAGCCCATGTTGCCGATGTAATGATGGCTCCTGCTGCTGACATGTTTGAGCTGGGCGTCAAATTACAAGTATTAAAACGCGGCTCTCTATTTGGTGCAAGGGCAACTAAATTATATGAGATCTATTCTTCTTATGCATCTCTCGAAGAGATCCCAGAAGATGAAAAACAAAAGTTGGAAGACCAAATCTTTAAAATGAGTATCGATACTATTTGGCAACATACAAAAAATTTCTTTAACACACGCGATCCTGCCCAGACTGAGCGCGCAAGCAAGGATCCCAAGCATCGCATGGCTCTTGTATTTCGCTGGTATTTAGGACTTTCTAGCAGATGGGCCATCATGGGAGATACATCACGCACTCTCGATTATCAAATTTGGTGCGGACCTGCAATGGGAGCTTTTAACAATTGGGTAAAAGACTCTTTCCTTCAACATCCCAACGAGCGTACCGTTGAGCAGATCGGCTATAACCTGCTAGAGGGTGCGGCTATCCTTACAAGAGCACATCAATTAAGAAGCTTTGGCTTTGTACTGCCCTCCGAAAGCTTTAATTTCACACCAAGGTATTTAAAGTAATAAAATGAGCTTATGGAGCCTTCGAAAATGTATTTTTACTATTATAAAGCATAGCTTAGCTATCTGTTTTGACTTTAGCGCGCAAACTATAAGACGCAAGAATGTGAGCTGGCATCTAAAGCAAGGCTCTGAGCAAATTCTAAGGAGCGCACAAGTGAACACAAAGATATATTTTCACACTCCATTGGATCTTACACAAGGAAATGGATATGTCTTTATTTCAAATCATCAAAGTCTTTTTGATCTACCATTGATCTTTAGCTCTCTCAATGGAACCCTTCGGGTCCTTGCAAAAAAAGAGCTTTTCAAAATACCTTTATTTGGAAGTGCTCTAAAAAAGGCCGAATGCATTTCTATTGATCGAGGTAATACAAATGCCATCAAAAATTCACTCATCTCATTTAAAGAAAAATTAAAAAGCGGCATATCCTTCCTCATTTTTGCAGAAGGCACAAGATCTCATACAGGAGAATTGTTACCCCTAAAACCAGGAGCCTTTAGACTTGCAATTGAGTCAGATGCTCGCATTGTTCCTGTTGCAATTGTAGGAACAAAAGAAATACTTCCTGCAAAAACCTCAAATCTCACAAAAAATTGCACGGCTTTCATCCATTTTGGAAACCCTATCGATACAACCTGCTATCGCTCCTTTGACGCCATCAAAATCCTGATGACAGAGGTAGAACATGCGATCAAGGCAATGATGCAAGAAACAAAAAAAAGGGCTTATGACGACACATCTTCGCTATAAAACACATTTAAAGCCCATTAAATTCGATACAGATTCAAATAAGAGCGTTGCACAAGTCAACACAGCCTTACTTGCATCCATCCATGAAGAATTTATCTATTCACAAGGCCGATCTTACCAAGCATTCCTTCAATTTCAACAAAATCTATTGGAACAATGGAATGCACGTCCTCAATTACCTCAAGTAAAATTTTCAAGGGAAGATCTTGAAATACTTGCATCGGAAGAAATTTCCCCCTTCTTTGGCTCATGGTTTGAACCACTAGATAAATATGCAAAGCTCATACGCATGCCAATGCCCCCTCTACTACTTGCTGATAGAGTAACCCATATTCAAGGAATGCCTGGATCTATGCAAAAAGGGTCCATATGGACTGAAACAGATGTAAAAGAAGACTCATGGTACATAAATGATGGCCATATGCCAACGGGTATTATGTTGGAATCAGGCCAAGCAGATCTTTTATTAATCTCATGGCTAGGCGCTGACCTTTACAATCAAGGCGAGCGCGTCTACAGATTACTTGGGTGCGAGGCAACATTCTATGGATCTCTTCCAGTCCCTGGTGACACACTTTGTTTTGATATTCATGTCGATGGGCATGCAAAACAGGGTGATGTGCGTATATTTTTCTTTCATTACGACTGCCGCATCAATGGAAAGCTGATTTTAAGCGTACGAAGAGGGCAAGCTGGATTTTTTACAGAAGAAGAACTTGCAAACTCTGGAGGCGTACTTTGGAGCCCAGAAGATAAAAAATCTGACTTACCCCACAGCCTGCCCATTCTATCTTGTAAAGCACAAACCTTTTCTAAAGAACAACTCATAGCATTTTCTCAAGGAAATACATTTGAATATTTTGGAGAGGGCTTTGAAATGACAAATGCACATACAAGAACCCCTAAAATAAATAGTGACAAGCTACTATTCATCGATGAAATCACCCTCTTTGATCCCTTTGGGGGCCCTAAAAAACGCGGAATAATGCGAGCTATTCAAAACATTGATAACAACTGGTTTTTTGATGGGCATTTTAAAAATGATCCTTGCATGCCAGGAACGTTGATGCTAGAAGCTGGCCTTCAAGTGATGGCTTGCTATCTTACAGCATTAGGTGCAACGCTTGATAAAGATGGATGGCGCTTTGAGCCTGTAACAAACATAACATCCAAACTTAATTGTAGAGGGCAAGTAACTCCTAAGTCTTCTCAAGTTGTTTATGAAATTTTTGTTGAAAACTTTTCTGCAAACCCCATCCCAACTCTTATAGCTGACCTTTTAGTATCTGTCGATGGTCTCAAAGCATTCCACACTCAAATTGGTTTAAAACTTACTCCTGATGTAATCCTTTCTCAAATTACTTCAGATGAGAAGTCCGTTGATGGATTTAAATTCGACTATGCATCCCTTTTAGCTTGCGCTCTTGGAAAGCCTTCAGATGCATTTGGAAGCCTTTATAAGCCCTTTGATCGCTATTGTAAGATTGCAAGAGTACCAGCTCCGCCTTTTCTATTTATGAGTGAAATAAGTAAAATTGATGCAACACTTGGACTCTTTAAAGAGGGGCAAAGCGTAAGCGTAGAATTTAATCTATCTTATGAAGATTGGTTTTTTCACCAAAATACATTTGCTGCAATGCCCCTCTCAGTACTCATGGAAGTTGGCCTACAACCCTGTGGATGGCTTGCATTTTTTATGGGAGCAGCCTTTCAATTTGATGAGGATCTACTCTTTCGTAACCTCGATGGAAAAATGGAGATCTTTTCTCATGTTCTACCAACAAACAAGCAAATTCACACAAAAGCAACCTGCATAGCCCTTTCAAAATCAGCAGGCATGCTTATTGAATCCTTTAAAGTAGAAAGCTTTGTAGATGACACACCACTATTTACGATACAAACTACCTTTGGGCACTTTCCAAAACAAGCATTTATCAATCAAGCAGGCTTGAGTGTTCCAGAAAGTGAGCTCAACTTTATCCACGCACCCTCTGAATTCTTTGTTGATTTAAGAAAAGAAAATATTCTTCTGGCAAAAGATAAGCTCCTGATGATCGATAAAATAACAGGCTTTTGGCAGAATGCAGGAACAGAAAAACGAGATATCATACGTGCTGAAAAAACTATCAACTCAAAAGAGTGGTTCTTTAAAGCGCACTTTTTCCAAGACCCAGTCCAGCCAGGATCTCTTGGTATAGAAGCAATGATCCAGCTCCTACAATTTTATATGATCCATGAATACAAGCTAAGTCCAGACCATGAATTTCAACTCCAAAATACGCCCTTTACTTGGAAGTACCGCGGGCAAGTGACGCCTATTAACAAAACAGCTACTCTCCTCATGGAAATTCAAGAAAAAGGCACAAACAAACAGGGAACTTACTGCAGGGCAAACTGCTCTCTTTGGATAGACAACATGCGCATCTATGAATGCCACGACCTAAGCCTTTCATTCATACACAACGTAAATGAAGAATTATGATTTTTTGGAATAAGAGTTCCTTTCCCAAAAAATATAACCCTCACCATCGTATGAGCCAACAATGATTAACTGTGCATTTAAGCAAATGCTTTTTACATGTTCTGGCTGTAACTTTCTGCCCACAATATTCTGCAAATTCGCAGTTGTTAACACTGCTAAAGAATGCCATATATGATTAGATTTCTCTATACATAAGGCTATTAAATCAGCATTAAAATTATCTTGAATTATGAAGTAAACTTCATTATCATGTGTGAATATCAAGTGATTTAAAGGTGGCATCTTCAAATCAGGGCTATTTGTACTCCTAAGAACATCATCAAAAATACAAGAAACATTGTCACTCAACTTAAGCCGATCTAGAATATAAAGGGACAGTTCATTTTGTATTGTGGGAATGATTGAATAACTACATTTTTCACCACACACTTCGTATTCTATTGTAGGATTTTGGGGTAAAATTCCTCCACATTCAAATTGGTAAAGAATTGGATGATTATAATCATCTGGTAATAAAGTAAAAAAACAACCCTCTCTAAAATTGATTGCTGCTATTAACTCTACAGATAAAGACTGCCCTCCCTCCAGATTATAAATAACATACTTAAAAGCCTGTTCGAACTCCAATTCTATTCTGTTTAGTTTTTTCATTATTTTGGTTCCCATGTACCATCTAAATTTAATCTGACTCCTTTTGGGTAATTTGGCCCCTCATAGTCCCAATGAGGTTTTTTAGGAGGAGGATGATTTAAATCAGGATGTAAAGACTCCTGAGTTCCTTCGTTATGCCAAGACCCTCTTTTTCCTCCTGGCGAGTCTTTTCCTTTCCACTCAAAGCCTTCTCCTGGGCATTTTGAGGAATCGGCTCCCAGATCCTTTCCATTATAGGGAGGCTCTTTTTTTACATCATTTTTTGAATGATGAAGTGAACCATAATAACTCAACTGTGGATATTCAGTATATTGTGACATATTATAAAGCAATAAAGAATCACCATAAGCAGGATGATTATAATGTTGATCCTGATTAAACATCTTTCCTGCTGCATAACATCCTACAGCCCCTAAGGACACAAAC
>JARLHF010000046.1 GCA_031292375.1 Chlamydiales bacterium | reverse complement strand
TGTGCGGCCTCTAGGGCCACTTTCATTTTAAATTCTGCCGTATATTGATTGTACTTTCCCATAGTTGCTATCCTTTCTGCGTTTAGTTTATCAGAAAGTTGCGCGATTTGGGGTGTCTAAATTTCGGGGTCCATTATAATGTAACGTACTCGTTGAAAACGCTATCACAAAATATACATAATAATTTTTTGCATTTTACGTTAACATGTCATTTCTATGAGAAGAATTTTCTTATAATTTCTTATTTTCTTTCGTAAAACATCCCGCTCCTAATTGCTGCTTCTTTTCAAGTCTATCTTCAGGTAAACATCTCTTGCAATATTGCAAGAACATTATGAGTAGTTTCTTTTTCAATTTTTCCGAGCAGTTTTACCAACCGTGATTTGTCTACCGTACGAAGTTGATCCAAAACAATATACCCTTCTTTTTTCTCAAAAAAGACAGGGATACGTGTTGGGTATATTTTACATGTTGAAGTCATAGGCGCTATGATGACAGTATTTAATCCATGCATTTCATTTGGCGAGATAACAACGCAAGGACGTGTTTTTTTAATCTCGCTTCCAGTTGTTGGATCCAGATTTATCAGGTAAACTTCGAATTGCTTTACCATTGCCACTCGTCTTTGTCAAACTCATTGGAAAAATCGCCTAATAAAGAAGGTTGTTTAAGTCCTTTTGTAGAAGATTTAAATTTTTGTTCCCATCCGTCTCTGGTTTGCTTTTTGGGAGAGATCAGCAATCCCTCCTCAGTAACTTTGAAAATAAGATCCATATCTTCTTTGAATCCTACTTGTTGAATGATTGTTTTGGGAATTCTTACACCCAATGAATTTCCTATATGAATAATATGAGCCATAACCACACTCCCCTTACATAATTACATTGTAATTACTTCTAAGGTTTATTGCAACTTTTAACTGAAGGCCCCTCAAGGAGAGTCAAAATTGGTAATCAAGAAATCATTGCTGATTTTTTTACGCAAATTTTACGCACTAGACTGGGTAAAAGTGGCCTAGGTGAAAAGAAAAAGGACTTATCGGCTTCCCGTAAGTCCTTGATTTACTTAGCGTTATTTGATTTGGTTTAATCTGAATTTTGGAGGTGGAGAGACGCATTCAGAACTTTCAACTCCAGTAAATTGCTTCTTTTCAAGCCTTATCAAAGTATGCTATCTTCTCTAGCTTTATAGTCCCGAGGAGAAGAACGATGAGAATATTTTTCATATTATTGACATTTCTAGGATTTTCTTATCAGCAGCTTCTTGGAGAAGAAAATTTCATTCTTATTGATGGTTCGACGAGCGAAATTATCAAAAAGTTTGGTTCTAGCATTGAGGAACGTGTTACTCCTGCCTCCTCTTTTAAAATTGTTCTAAGCTTAATGGGATATGACACAGGGACTTTACAGAATGAGCAGACCCCAACCTGGCATTTTCAGCAAGGATATGATGATTTCTTGGAATCATGGAAACGATCTCAAACTCCACAGACTTGGATGAATCGTTCTTGCATTTGGTTTTCAAAGATTATCGCATTACAACTTGGTCTTGAAACAATCGAGCAATATTTATCCTCATTTGAGTATGGAAATCAAGATTTCTCTACAGGAATGGTATCTCCAGGATCAACCAATCCTGCATGGGTAAGTTCATCTTTAAAAATTTCTCCGAAAGAACAAGTTGAATTTATTCAAAAAATGATCCGAGAGAAGCTGCCGATTTCAAGTAATGCCCTTTAAATGACGAAAAATCTTCTGTTTAAAGAAGAAATATCGCACGGATGGAAATTATTTGGCAAAACTGGACTGGGTAGCACTGTTGATGAAAATGGTAAGAACTTGAAAGTTAGATGGTTTGTAGGATGGGTAGAAGGCGGTCAGAATTTTTTCCCATTTGCCTATCTAATGCAAGAGCATGAAATCGATATTCTTCAAACTGTTCCACGAGTCAAACAACTTTTAGAAGAATCTAATTTATGGAATTTAAGAGAGGGAAAGATGCAAAAAGAATTGATAACAATGTCTGAGATTAAGTTAGTCGGCATTTGCGTTCGCACTAGCAATGAGCAAGAGCTAGATAAAATAAAAGGAAATATTTTCCCTTGTGTTCAAAAATATTTCCATCAAGGATTGGCTGAGAAAATTTCAAACCGAAAAAGGCCTGGCACGACATTTTGTGCCTATACCGACTATGAAACAGATCACAATGGAGAATATACTTATTTTATTGGTGAAGAAGTTTCTTCTTTTAATGATCTATTGCCTGAAGGGTTTCGACAGCTAGTGATTCCAAAACAACAATACGCAAAGTTTACAACTAGTCCTGCGCCGATGCCTGATGTCATTGTAAATGCTTGGAAAGAAATTTGGGAAATGTCTTCAAAGCAATTAGGTGGACATCGTTCTTACAAGACGGATTTTGAGATTTATGATGAAAGAGCAACCGATCATCAAAATATTGTTTTAGATTTATACATTGGTATTACACCTTAATCAGGTTTTCAACATGGCTACGATCAAAGCTACAATTTTCTTTGACAAACGGTTTTGGGTAGGAACTTTTGAAAGAGTCGACAAAGAAGGGTATGCAGTCGCTCGGCACATCTTTGGTACTGAACCTTCCGATCCTGAAGTACATGAGTTTGTTCTCAATCATTATGTAGAGCTAAAATTTGGAGAAGCCAAAGAAGTCAGCATTCAAATTCAACGAATGAATCCAAAAAGAGTCCAGCGGGAAGTTCGTCGTGAAATGGAAAAAATGAAAGAAACTTCAAAGCCTTCAACTTTAGCACAAGATTACATGCGAGAAGAAATTGAGAAGAAAAAGAAAGAGAAAAAAAACATAAGCAGCGTTGAAAAACAGGCTCGTAAAGATGAGCAATTTTCCCTCAAACAAGAAAAGCGAAAGGAAAAGCATCGTGGTCATTGAGCTAAAAGACAATATTTTTTCGAAAAGGGTTCATTCAGATTTATTGTTAGCTAACGACCTTATCTATAAGCCGTTAGGGCTTGTCCTTGAGAGTTTGAAAATAGAAGATGAGAGTGAAGATTACGGAGCTGCTGAATTCACTATAAACAACCACTCTATTAAATTTCGCGTAGGAAAGATCACTCCGAAAAAAGTTGGGCAATTTGTCACTTTTTGGAAGCGCATCGGTGTAGGACCTATTATGCCCTATGATTTAAACGATCCCTTTGGCTTTCTTGTGATTAGTGCGCGTACTGAAAATCATTTTGGCCAATTTGTTTTTCCAAAAGCTGTACTCTGCGAAAAAGGAATTGTATCTTGCCATGGAAAAGAAGGTAAGAGGGCTATGCGCATTTATCCTCCTTGGGATAAAGCAGATAACTCTCAAACTAAAAAAACGCAAGATTGGCAATCAAAGTACTTTATTGATACTTCTAAGAGTGCAAATGTTGGTTTTGATCTCCTCCAGTCTTTATTTCAATTTTCAAACTCTTAGAGGTAAAAAATTTGAATCGGGCACATTACTGGAGGTCAGACTATGCTCACAGGTATCAATCATATCACATTAGCCGTAAAGAATGTCGAAACTTCATTTGCATTCTATAAAGATTTATTGCAGTTTATACCATTGTGCAAATGGGATAGGGGCGCCTATTTTTTAGTAGGAGACTTTTGGTTTTGCCTGAATCATGATGAAAAGCGGATTGCAAGTCCTTGTTATACTCATTATGCTTTCAGTGTAAGTGATAAACACTTTGAGTTACTGAGTCAGAAAATTATCAGCAATGATATCAAAATATTTAAAGAAAACACCTCACCAGGGAAGTCCCTCTATTTCCTCGATCCAGATGGTCATAAATTAGAGATCCATGTCGATGATTGGAAGACAAGACTTCAAGTTAAGAAAAAGGAATTAGGTACATGGAAAAATGTGGAATGGTTTATTTAGCCCTCTCCTCTTGATGGGCAATCGAATGATCTTCCTGGACATCACTAATCCAATTATTTTTATCCCATGAAGAAAGAAAGTTTTTAGTAATTGGTAGATGCTTTTCCAAAGGATTGCCTGCTTGCCATTTTCCAGTTAGCTCAGTGAATGGAATTTTAACTGTAAAGGGAACATCAGCCAATCCACCCACGGAGTAGGGTTGAAAAACTAAAATAAGAGATTCATGATCTACCACAAATGTTTTAATCAATTCATGGTCTAGGTGATCACACAGTGGATCCGTTCCTCTAAAGTAGCTCCAATCGCTATGATATTTGAAAAAATTTTCGCAATAGCTCCGTAAAAATTCCTTTTGGCTGGGTTGTGGAAATAAATCATTTAATCCGATTTCTTTGAAAGATCCATTGGTTTTGACATATGTTTTACCTTCATAGCGATTCCATCCATGGGGCAGATGTGCAAATACAAAAATATTTCCCATAAGACTGACCACGTTATCTGAAAATAGAATGGCTCTTAAATGATAATTCATTTGAAAAGGCCCTTCATCTAAAACGCTCTCGGTTAAAATAGTGGCTATAAAATCTTTTTTGATCTCTTCGATATTATCCATTTTTTTATTTGAGCCTAAAGAACAGGCTGTTAAGATAAGAAGCAAAAAAATATAACTTATTCTCATAAAACGCACAATTTTAGGTGATAATAACGAAGCCATGTTGACCATATTCAGGTCTTAGATAATGATTGCCATTTTTCATGTGAACGAGTACAGCATGCAATTTACCTTCCATAGTCCACTTGATGGCTTCTTGCTTTGGAAGCCATATAGACTCGTTATCTATGCAAACTAAGTATTCGGTGATCACGCCTCTTTTTTTATGTACTCCTGAAATAATCCATTTTGGAATAAAGTCTTCCTCACCAACTTCCCAACGCTCATTTTTTTCGATAGCTTTCCAGTATCTTTCAAATTCTTCGTCGGATAAAGAGCTGATTTTGCGATTTGGGTCAAGATTGCTCATTTTTGCAATCTTTGGACCATGACCAGGATCTTCTTTAACATATCTAATAGATGCTTCTAATAAAGTTAGGTTTCGATAGCGGCTACCTCTCAACATAACAACCAAAGCCTCATGCCCTGTTTCATAATCAGGATATACAGCATACTCATACTCCCCAAATCCTGCTGAGCCGATCGCGCGTCTATCCTTGCTCATGCTATAAGGGCTTTTAAGAAGTGCTCCTGGATTATTACATCTCCAAGTTCGTTTTCCGCCACTTCGGATGATCATGTTGCCTTGTTCATCGAAATACTGAACAGTAAACATACTTGGTGGATCTCCAATATTTGGAGGGCCTGATTTAGCACTTACAAAGACCATACGATCACCTAATTTATATTTTCGATTGTTGCTATTACAACAGGGAATGAGTTTATGCTTTTTCGCTATGAAGCTTCCTTTGCATCATCTTTTGATGAGTCATTCTATGGCAATTTAGGAAAGGTTGCAATTACAAAGTTACATAAGGTTTGCCAATAAGCTTAGGTTTAAAAATTGTCCTGAATTAATTCGTATTCGTGACTTCTTTCGCTTCGCCTGTGAAATCCCATTGAAAATGTTGATTAATTTCTATAAAGTTTCATGTTCCGCACCAATAAGTTTTTGATGATGAAAGATGTATAAAATATTTTAAATTTCCTTTTGAAAGATTTTGAATTGGATAGTTCCTTGGAAGGTCTTATCTATGCTATTCGTGATCTTTTCAGTCTTATCACCTCTCACAAATCTCTGCAAACAAGCATCGCTGAATTATCAAAAATGAAAATTCAGGATCAAAAACATTTTGAGAATATCGCTTTAGCAGTAATTAAAGATGTACATCAAGCAACATCAGATCTGAGGAAAAAAATCGACTGTTTTCCTCGACTGAAGGAAGCCATTAATTCAACATTCTTTGCTGACATAAAAAATAAGGTCAAGCTCACTGAATATCCTATTGAAGAGAGGCCTCTTCTACTTATAGACCCATTTCTCAAACTTCTAAGAGCTGTTCTAGATTGTGGAGAAACAGAAAGCTTGATTATTCCCTACGCCTCCATAGCGTCAAATAATGATAGCAAGTTCATCAGAGAAATCACCTTCTCCAATAATATCAGGACTTTTTGTAGAGATGCTGAGCATTTTCGAGGAAAAAGAGAGATGGCTTTGTGGAATGCCTGGGATAACATTATTATCTTCCATGAATGGACAAAAAATGGATTACCTAACCCAGCTTTTAAGGAGAAAGTCGGAAATTTTTCAGGCAAAAACCAAATCAAATATGCTTTTAAAGCTATCTGCCGATACCTACTCACCAGTCTATTGGCTGTTGAAGACGATGCCTCAGCTTCGGTGTCCTCAATAAATGGTAACCTTCCAACTATGCTTTCCCAGCAAAAGCCTGAAACATTCATCATCACTGCCTTAGAACTATTCATTCACCCTTTTGAATGTGAAATATGGCTTCTTTTGCACTACAACAATGGAGTATACGCTCCTCACTTTGTCGCATGGCGTAAAGATGGAGGTAAAGGATTTCAATTTGGAATGGAGCTTCTTAAATTGCCGAAAGGAACTGTTCTGGATAATAATGATTTACCTGCGAGAAGAAATGATTTAGGGATCAGAGGAATATTGAGAAAGATCTTCTTTAAGAATTCAAAAACTTTCAATGGTTTGTATGTAAGAGTAGATGAATTGCCCTTCATCATCTCTAACGAACAAGTATTAGCTGCTTTGCCAAAAAACGAACGTCATTTAAACCGACAGTTTCCTGTTGATACCTACAACAAGTATCGAAAAACAACCGCTTAATTTTCTTTTGCTCTTTATTTTTTGATTCAAACATCAGATTTAGCATTCTTTTTTTTCCAAAATTCTGTCGTATTCTGTCGAAAAATCGATCTTTTCTCTCGAGAAACGCCGAAAGAATTTCTCAAATTCTGTCGCATTCTGAGATTAAATCGTCTCACTAAAATTCATGCTAAAATTTCAAGCATGAAGCAAAAACAAAAAAATCACATTTCATCCCAAGCTCAAAATGCCAAGGGTTGGTCCGATGACCAGTCCAAGCATCAAGTTTACGATTTTTTTGCTTTGCTTATGAAAATTGATAAACGTAACAACCCGAAAAACTATGAACATCAAAAAAGTCGAAATAGTACCGATCAAACCTCGTGAGGGATTGATTGGCTTTGCCAGCATTGTGATAGGTGACTGCTTTTACTTGAGCTCCATTGGAGTTCATACCCGTCTTGATGGGAAAGGGTTTCGAATCACTTATCCCACCAAAAAGGTCGGCGATATCAATGTTGCCATTTTTCATCCTTTAGAAAAAGAACTCAGCAAGGAAATAGAGCGGGCCATTTTTGAGAAGGCTGCTCAAGTGTTTGCATAAACGTAAAGAAAGAAGTAATCCACAACAATGGTAATCCCGTGATTGAAAATATCAATAGGCCAGATGAGCCACAGCCGAACATAGCCTCAAAGTTTTTGACTCGTTTTGATGAAGAAGGATTTTTTACCTTTCAAACATTTGCTGATTGTAAAACGAGCAATGCCTCATATTTGACTCGCATTTTACATGGAACATTTGATGAGCACCATGCTGAATTACTGCGTTTGAATCAACTAGGAGCTGGAATCTTTTTCACAGTTAATGCCACGGATGGCCGAGGACGTAGTGGAGCTAACATAACAAAAATTAGAGCTGTATTTGTCGATCTTGATGGTGCACCTTTAGATGCTGTCTATGATTCTCCTCTGGAGCCTCATCTCATCATTCAATCTAGCCAAGGAAAATACCATGCTTATTGGATTGTAGAAGGAGTAGCGCTCGATCAATTCACTAATATTCAAAAAATTTTAGCAATGCAATTTCAAGGAGACACTAAAGTTTGTGATCTTCCTCGAGTCATGAGACTTCCTGGCTTTCATCATCGTAAATCAGAACCGTATTTAACCCATGTCATTCAAGAAAATCACCATCAATCCTACGGCGTTGAGCAATTTATGTCTGCTTTCAAAATGAATGTAAATTTAGTTTCTCAAGAAGAACCTCGGTTAAGTGTAGAACACGATCCTATTCTAAAAGCCTTGCAAGAAAAAAACATGCTTCGAAATCCCATTCCCAGTAAGCCTGGAGGATGGGAAATGATTTGTCCATGGGTTTCTTCTCACACCACAAATGATTTTGGTACTCACTACTTTGAGGCCCATACGAATGGATATGCAAAAGCTGGATTTCATTGTTTCCATTCTCATTGTAAAGGTAAGAACATCGAACACCTCAAAACGTGGCTCAGAACTAAATCTCCAACAGTACTAGATAATGACTGGGCAAGCCCAATTCCTTTGCCAGAAAGTTTGCCAGAAGTCGCACAATTTAATGAGGCTCTTCTTCCAAGCTCTTTGAAAGGGTGGATTTTGGATATTGCCGAACGAATGCAGATTCCCCCAGATTTTTCAGCTGCTACATTGTTTGTGATTTTGGGATCATTAATCGGCAGAAAGCTTGGTATCTATCCAAAACAAATGGACAACTGGATCGTTGTCCCCAATCTCTGGGGCGCAGTGATTGGCCGTCCTTCTCTTCTTAAATCGCCTGCCATTGCCGAAGTTATGAAACCTCTTGAACGATTAATTTTGGAATCGATGGAAGAGCATAAAATTCAACAATCTCATTTTGAGAAGCAAAACATGATTATGGATGCCCAAAAAGCGGCCTTAAAAGAAAAATTGAAACAAGCCGCGAAAAAGGAGAATAGCCCATGGCGTTTGATTTCACAAAGTTATCAAGATGTGGTGCCAAAGCGCGAAGCAATCATCATCAGCCTTGTCGGCAAGCTGCAATGCCAAATGGGCGATGTTATTGGCATGGTGGGGCAATGTTGATAAAGCATGGTCACTGCACAAAGAAGGCCAAAGCTAAGCGCGTTGAGTACCGACTTTTGATCAATGACTTGAGGAAGTCTCTTGTATCTTTGGAGGATTTTATCTATGTGGGATGACTTAAGATATATTGACAACGACTTTGATATAGACAAGGCAAATAAACATCATTTGAAGTATCTTCGAAAGATGCGTTCGGAATGCCCTCATTTACCTGAGAGCCTAGCTAAAAAGTTAGCACTATGGGAAAGACATTTTATGGGGGACATAGAGGCCACTAAAGAGGTTTCAATTTTATGTGGTCTAGCTAAACGAGGAGATTTTGACTTTGAGCAAGAAGAATGGTTTCAGCCTGATTAGAGTGGAATTCTAGTTGCAAAGTTCTGTAAGCATTGATATTGTTTAAAATCAATAATGGAGGAAACCATCATGGAGAAGATTGACGATTATCTACAGATCAATGAAGCCGCAGCCTATTTGGGTATTTCACCCAGCACTTTGCGCAATTGGGAAAAGCAAGGGAAACTAACAACTCATCGCAATCCCATAAATAGTTATCGCCTTTACAAGAAAAAGGATCTTGAAAGCCTTCTGAAGTCAATCCGTAATTCAAGCAGCTCTAAATAACCCGCAAGGACCTCATATGGATCAACTAGAATTTGAAGAGCTATTAAATCTCATACAGAATGCTGATGAATCGGAAAGGGTTGAGGTCAAACGATCAGCTGAAAAAATTGGTGATAGCGCCTTAGAAACCATTTCTGCTTTCAGCAATGAACCTGGCTTGGGTGGTGGCTATTTAGTTCTTGGGCTTACGAAAAACGATTCTAATAAAGCTCCTCGCTATAAAGTTACTGGAGTTTCTAATCCTGATAAACTCCAAAGTGAACTTGTGACCTTATGCCGTCAAAATTTTAATAAACCTATTCGACCTGCTATTGACGTGCTTCTTCATCCACAAGGGCCAATCATCGTTGCCTATATTTCTGAAGCTGAAACTTATGAGAAGCCTATTTTCATTAAAAGCCGAGGAATAGAGAAGGGAGCTTATCGAAGAATTGGACCTACAGATCAATTATGCACCCCAGAAGATCTTGACATGCTTTATCAATTCAGATCTCAGAAAAAATTTGATAAAACAGTATTGGAAGAGGCATCCTGGAAAGATTTCGATCCGCAAGCTATAGCGGCTTATCGTGTATATCGAAAAGAAGTTAATGCCAAGGCGAAAGAACTTGCATGGAATGACCAAGAACTCATGATTGCCCTAAGAGCCGCCGTGGAGGTCAAGAACGTAATTAAACCAACAGTGGCGGGGATTATCCTGTTCGGAACTGAAATGGCTCTACGTAGATTGTTTCCGATTTCATCGAGAATAGATTATATCACTGTCGAAGGAAGAGAGTGGGTACCACATCCTGAAAAACGCTATTCGCAATGTTATGAATTTGGCGAGGCTCTGGTTTTGGCAATCCCTCGTGTCATTGCCAATATTATGAGAGATATCCCCCATGCTTTTTCGATGCAGCCAAACAGCATTTTTCGTAAAGACATCCCTTTGATACCCGACGTTGTCATTAGGGAGGCTGTCTGTAATGCTGTCATGCATCGTGACTATAGGGCTGGTCAAACGATTCAAATTATCCGCTATGCAAATCGCATCGAATTTTTGAATCCAGGGTATTCATTGAAACCCGAGGATCAACTTGGACTTCCTGGATCAATAACGCGTAATGATCAGATCGCTGAAGTGCTGCATGACTTACAAATTGCTGAAGTAAAGGGCACGGGGATTCGGACAATGCGTGAAGCAATGCGTGAAGCTAATTTATCTGTCCCCTTTTTTGAATCAGATAGAACAGCTAATAAGTTCACACTGACATTACTGACACATCATTTTTTTGACGAGAAAGACATTGAATGGCTTAAAAATTTCAAAGAATTCGATCTGACTGATGAAGAGGCTCGAACTCTTATAGTTGTCAGAGAAATGGGGGCGATCACTAATGCAGACTATCGAAACATTAACTGTGTGGAAACCTTGTCAGCTAGCGCCAGCTTGCGACGATTGAGAGATTTGGGTCTTCTAGAACAAAAGGGCCGAAGCAATGCAACCTACTATGTTCCAACAAGTAAATTATTAACGGGTCATATAAAGCCTAACCTTCAGAGTTCAAACCTACCTGGCTTAGACTCAAACCTACCTAGTTCCAACTCAAACCTACCTAGCTTGAGTTCTACCCTACCTAGTTCCACTGGTCAGGTTGTGTCTTCATTATTTGCTTCCATTCCAGAAGATCTAAAATCAAAAATTGAAAATCTTAGAAAAAAATCTGATATTGAAGAGGTTAAATCTTTAATTAAAGATCTTTGTTCTTTACGTTCGTTTCGCATTCAAGAACTTTCTGAGATATTAAAACGAAATCCAAAATATATAAAAGAAGTCTATTTAAAAAGTATGATTGAATCAGGAATCCTCGAATACACATTTCCTCATCAATCAAGTCATCCCCAACAAGCTTATCGGACAAAGAAATAATGAAGGCTCTATTACTGGCTCGCGTTTCAAGCAAAGAGCAAGAGGAAGGACAATCTATCCCTGCTCAAGAGCGTCGTTTAAGAGAATATGCCGAAAGAAAAGGTCTTATTGTTGAGGAAGTTTTTAAAATTACCGAGTCATCGACTAAAAATACCCGCAAAGAGTTTGAGAAAATTTTAGAACGTATCCGCAAGTCACGTGAGACCGTTGCTTTAGTTGCTGATACAATCGATAGAGTTCAGCGCAGTTTTAAAGAATCAGTGGTTCTTGACAATCTGCGAAAAGATGGAAAAGTAGAAATCCACTTCATGCGGGAGGGATTGATCCTTAACCTCAGGTCCAATAGCTCTGATATTTTGCGCTGGGATATGGGTGTTATGTTTGCACGCAGTTATGTTCTGCAATTAAGTGACAATATTAAGAGAAGTAAGGAGCAAGCTGCAAAACGAGGAGTATGGATGGGTTTAGCTCCTACAGGCTATATGCATATCACGAATGACAAAGGAGAAAAGACAATCATTTTAGATCCAGACCGAGCACCTTTTGTTAGAAAGTTATTTGAAATGTATGCCACAGGAAATCACTCTTTACAGACATTAAAAACAGCAGCAATTGAAATGGGTTTGAGGACTAAAAAAGGAGAACATCTTGCCATCTCTCAAATCAATAAAATTTTGAAGAAGTCCTTTTATTGCGGGATGATGGAAACCAAGTATGGGATCATAGAACATTGCTATGAGCCTCTCATTTCGCAAGCTTTATTCCAGCAAGTTCAAGATGTGATTAATGGCTTTCATAAAAAACCTCATAAGATAGCAACTAAGCCCTTCATCTTTAAAGGACTGATCACCTGTTCTGATTGCGGATGTATGGTTACCCCTGAAATTCATAAGGGACGCTACGTTTACTATAGCTGTACCAATGCTAAAAAAATTTGTAAGCGGGTCTATGTAAAAGAAGAAGAACTGGTTAAAACTTTATCAGAGTATTTGGATCAAATTGCCTTGAATGAAGAGCAAATTGCTAGCGTAACCAAATATCTCAAAGAAATTCACGAATCGGAGAATCAATTTCATGAGGAAAGCTTGGCCACTCTGCAAAAAGAAAGAGACAAGATTCAAAAGCGGTTAAGCCAGATTTATGACGATAAATTGGATGGCTTGATCGATGAAAAGCTCTATCTCGAAAAAGTTCGAGAATACAAAAAACGCCAGATCGAGATTGCCGAAGAGATGAAGAATCATGAGAAAGCAGACCAAAATTTCTATATTACGGCGAATATGGTCATGAATTTGGCTGCTCGTGCTAGGGAAATCTTTGAAAGTTCTGAAGTGGATGAAAAACGAGAATTGCTGAATTTAGTGTTTCAGAACTTAAAATTAGAGGGTAAAAAAATGGCTCAAGGAAGCCCGTGAGCCATTTCATACGATGATTGGATATAAGGACTGTCCAACCAATTGGAGGTGGAGAGAATCGAACTCTCGTCCTGAGCAAACTCTATAATAACCTCTACATGCATAGTGTTCTTTTTTTAGCTAAATTTCTTTAAAGAACACGCCCAAAAAACTTAGCCGCCCTATTTATCTTGAAGTTTAGCTCCTAAGAGCAGTCGATGCTAACTTCATACCAAGTAAATAACGATAGTTCCAAGACCCTTGGTCCAACCCTGGGCTATCGGAAGCTTAAAGGCGATTAAGCCGCAGCTTCTACCACATCTGCACCGAAGCAACTGAAGTTACCAGCGATGACATTAGATTTAGATTTGGCACTTAATGTTTTATCAGTTTTTTTAGGAGGCCAACTGACTTCCTCCGCATGCCATTATTACTTTATTTCACAGTCGAAACCTTTACACCCCCACGTTTATTATACCGTATCTAGGTGTTTAATGCAAACGTTGCTTGAAACGAGGACGAGCTTATGGTATAAACTCTTTGGCAAAAATGAATTTAGAGATGTTGGGTTTATGTTTGATGAAATTAAGAGCGAGAGTTTAGTCGAAAGGGAAGAGAGAATCCTTCAGTATTGGCAAGAAAACAAGGTGTTTAATGCATCTGTTGAAAATAGAAAAGATAAGGCCTTTTTTTCTTTTTATGATGGCCCCCCTTTTGCAACGGGTTTGCCCCACTATGGGCATTTATTGGCAGGTACTATTAAGGATGTGGTTCCTCGCTACAAGACGATGAAGGGCTACTTTGTTCCTAGGCGCTTTGGGTGGGATTGTCATGGGCTTCCTGTCGAATACGAAATTGAAAAGCTTTTTGACTTATCTGGCGCTCCTTCGATTGAAACATTTGGAATAGCAAGGTTCAATGAGGAGTGTAGGAGTATTGTGCTTCGCTACACAGAAGAGTGGAAAAAAACTGTCAATAGGATGGGGCGCTGGGTTGATTTTGAACATACCTACAAGACGATGGACCTGAACTTTATGGAATCTGTGTGGTGGGTCTTTAAGAGCCTTTTTGATAAGGGGCTTGTCTATGAGGGGTTTAAGGTAATGCCTTATTCTGCAAAGCTGGGCACGCCCCTTTCAAATTTTGAAGCAAGTGATAACTATAAAGAGGTGGATGATCCAGCGCTTACAGTGGGTTTCCAAGTACTTGATGAAGATAATCTTTTTATCCTTGCGTGGACGACGACACCTTGGACACTTATTTCAAATTTGGCGTTGATGGTAGGGCCAGACATCACTTATTTACAAGTAAGAGATAAAGCTTCTTCTAAACAGTATATTTTAGCTAAAGAGAGGCTCTCACATTATTTTAAGGATCCTGATAGCTTTGAAATTGTAAAGAGTCTTTCCGGAAAAGATCTTGAAGGAGTTCATTATAAGCCATTATTTGATTATTTTTCCAAAGAAAATGCCTTCAGAGTTATTTTAGAAGATTCTGTTTCTTTAGATGAAGGTACAGGTATCGTACATTCAGCACCAGCCTTTGGAGAGATAGACTTTTATGCTTGTGATAGAAGCAAAATAGGTCTTGTATGCCCAGTGGATGGTAATGGAAAATTTACTCAAGAAATCCCAGAATATGTGGGACAGTTTGTAAAAGATGCAGACAAAGACATCATTGCAAGGCTTAAAAAGATGGGCGTGCTTTTTCATCAAGCAACCATTCGCCACCGCTATCCTTTTTGCTGGCGATCTGACTCACCGCTTATTTATAGAGCTGTTTCTACATGGTTTGTAGCTGTAGAAGAAATTAAAGAAAAGCTTGTAGAGACAAATCAAGGAGTTCACTGGACACCATCTCATATTAAAAATGGTCGCTTTGGCAAGTGGTTAGAGGGTGCAAGAGATTGGGCTATTAGTCGCAATCGCTATTGGGGCACACCTATTCCTATATGGCGCTCAGAAGATGGCTCATTAAAGGTTTTTGGTAGCATTGAAGAGCTAGAAAAGATTGCAAACGTAAAAATTACGGATTTACATAGGCACCATATTGATTCTATCACATTTACAGTGGATGGAAAAGAATACAAACGTATTCCTGAAGTATTTGACTGCTGGTTTGAATCGGGTTCTATGCCCTATGCACAAAATCATTATCCCTTTGAAAATAAGGCTCTTTTTGAAAAGATTTTTCCTGCAGACTTTATTGCAGAGGGAGCTGATCAAACAAGAGGATGGTTTTATACATTGAGTATCCTTTCTGCAGCGCTTTTTGGTAAATCTGCATTTCAAAATGTGATTGTCAATGGTATTGTGCTTGCAGAAGATGGTAACAAGATGTCTAAGCGTTTGAAAAACTATCCAGAGCCAGAAATAGTCATCAGTAAATATGGAGCAGATGCGGTACGGCTTTATCTTTTACATAGCCCTGCAGTGCACGCGGATGATTTGCGTTTCTCGGAAAGGGGTGTGGAAGTTATTTTAAGACAAGCATTAATTCCTTTGTGGAACGCGTATTCTTTTTTCATTACCTATGCGCGTATTTATCATTGGAAGCCTGTAGCACAAGAGAATATACCAGACGCATTGATCGATCGATGGATTTTATCGCGCTTACATAAACTCATTTTAGATGTTGAAAAGGGGATGGATGAATATAATCTTAGCCTGGCTGTAGAACCATTTGTTGGCTTTATCGATCAACTTACTAATTGGTACATTAGATCGTCGCGTCAAAGATTTTGGGCAGAGGAAGATACAAAGGATAGAAGAGATGCTTTTGAAACCCTTTATACTGTGTTGTTAGAGGTTGTAAAGATCGCAGCTCCTTTTGTTCCCTTTATTGCTGAGGCAATCTTTCAAAACATAAGGACAGACGCAATGCATGCATCCGTCCACCTTTGCGACTATCCTGTTTATAGAGAGAATAGAAGAGATCTTTCTTTAGAAAAAGGTATGGAGCACATCCAAACCGTTGTAAGCATGGGGCATGCTCTTAGAAAGGAGCATAAGATAAAGGTACGCCAGCCCCTGCAAACAGTTTATTTAGCATCAAGTCATGAAGATATACTCTCTTTTTTACATGAACATGCTCACCTTATTGAAGAAGAGCTCAACGTCAAGCAAGTGGTTTGTAGCTCGAATGAGAGCCAATTTGTCTCTTTTCTTGCAAAGCCCAATTTTAGAGTTCTTGGTAAGAAAGTTGGAATTCACATGAAGAGTGTAACTTTGGCAATTAGTGCATTATCTAAAGAAGAGATTTTAGCTTTTCAAGAGAAAAAATCTTTAACGTTTGTAGTAGATAGCAATGAATTTGTGCTGGGTGAAGAGGATATTGCAATTGAGCGTGTTGTTAAGAAGGGATTAGTTGCGTCTCATTCAGCTGGAATTACGATAGCCTTGGATACAGTATTAACAGATGATCTACTTTTAGAAGGTCTTGTACGCGAATTAAAAAATAAAATCAATGTTATGAGAAGAGATTCAGGTCTTTTAGTTACTGATCGCATAACACTTGTCATTCAAGGTACAGATAGGTTGAAGTATGCTTTTAATAAATTTAAAGAGTCTATCATGAATGATGTACTTGCAACAGATGTACAGTTTAAACCGTGCATAGGAACAGCATGGGATTTAAATGGTGAAGATGCAACGATCTCTGTAAGTAAAGCTTAAAAGATAGAGCGGTTCATTCGTTTTCTATGCATGCTATACCATATGAGTACGATCAAGATAAAAATACCCCAAATGATTAAGGTGGGCGTTGTGAAAAAGTGCATGGGTGGCTGACTTGGCCATCCAAGCCTATTTCCCGGAGGCCATAAGATCCAAGCAGGGCTTCCTCTTAAATTGCCTTCTGGTACAAAGCCAAAATCTCTGCTATCTGCACTCATAGCATAGTTGTCGCCAAGGACAAAGTACATATTTTCTGGCACTTTTATTCCAAAAACTTTGATAAAGTCAGCATGTATAGTTCCATCTTCTTTAAGAGGTGCTCCATAGTCTTTAAAAGCTATGTAAGGCTTTTTATTAGAAGATGTTTGCTCTTTTTGCAACTCCTTTTCCAAAAATTGTACGAGTTCAGGCTCATTCTTTAAAAAGAGGGTAGAGCCCATGACTTCTAAATTACCTTGGTTAAAGTAAGCAAAACGTTGAGGATAGAACCAAGTGTTTTTAGAGTGAGGAGCATATAAGAGATTAAAATCAATTCCAAGGTTGAAAAGCGTTTGTACTGTGTTTAAATCTCTTTGGTAGAGGGGATGCTCTTTAGGCAGTGTTTTGAGTATGCCCCCCCATAGGACTTCATAAGCTGTTCCAAAGTAGAATTCATAGCAGCCATCTGGAACTTTGGGAAGAGGTACATCTAAAGAGGAAGATGGGTTAGAGCCAGGGTTATATCTTCTTGCAAAGTTGTTCGTTACTACGAACCTTGCCGTATAAAGCCCATCCATAAGGCGGTCTATATGCTTTTGTTGTAATGACACAAGGGTTGTTTGAGGTGTTAAAAGAGGACGCATGCGTCCATATTCATCTTTTAATAGCTGTGGAGATGGATAGCTTACGCTTGGTGTATGGAATAGTTCTAAGTATAGAGAAGTGATTTCTTTGTCACTGGGAGGCAGTTTTGCATATTTGCTTGCCTCATCAGATGTTAACAGCCTTGCCATAGCAAAGTTTTTAATGCCCCAGTAGTCGCTGTAGGTTTCAATGGAGTTGTGTGTTGAGAGAAGGGCTCTTGGATTGTCTGAAACCCAGTTTTTACCATTGTAGAGCTGTCCTTTGATCTCATTTAATGAATTGATAGTAAGTTTTGCAAGAATCTCTTGCGTTTGGGTGATTAGAAATTCTCGTGGAGAGGGGGCTTTTTTTAGTCTTCCTTCAAAGGAGATGAAAGGAACATGATGGATGTGCTGCATCCAAGGAGTATTTCGAAGCTCTGATAAGTCATTTCCTTCTTTGTCGATACCATAGATTTGGCCGCCATAAAAGTAGAGAGTATCTCCTGGCTTGCCTATGCAGCGCTTAACAAGAAGCCTTTTTCCTGGAAATAAGTAGAAATAAACGGTATCTGGATCTTGGACATCCATATCTTCAACAGAAAAGGTGACAATATCACCTCGTTTTACAAGAGCTTTATCAAAAATAAAATGTTTTGTAATGAAGGGGATATTAATGCCAAATGTAGTCTTGGAGGCAATGATATGGTCTTGTTCTTCAAAAGTAGGTCGCATGGAACCCGTTGGAATTTCGTAGAGTTCGAACCACAAAGTTCTCACAAGCGTGGCAACAACAAGTGCAAACGCTAAAGCTACAACAAGTTCTGAAAATTGGTTAAGCAAAGTTTTTGGAAAATGATGCTTGGTTTCTTTTTGTAGATTGGTTGCAAGCATGCTTGATTCTTTCTTGTTTTTCTCAAGAATTTTTTGATCTAGCTCTTGAAGCTGTTGTAAAAAAGCTTGATTATCTGTTGAAGAGAGCTTATAGCCCTTTTTTTTGTAACAGGAGTGAGCATGCACAAGGATTTGCTTAGATTTTCTTAAACTTAAACAGGCCATAATTTTAGAGTTCTCAACTTTGAAGGATCGTGGTGATTTTAAAGGATCTATCTTAGAAATGCAATGGCTTCCTCGAAAAACTTTAAAAAATCATTACAATATTGATTTTTGAAAAAATAACTGTTAACGAATAAAACTTGTTATTCAAGAAGGGGGCTTGACTATAACTGTGAGGAGTGCAATTGCTTGCACGCTACTTTTGTATGCTCATCGCTTTCTGTGTAAAGCCTGATTTATAAAAGCCTAGGGCACACGCCCTAGGTGCTCTCAGTGTGTAATTTGCAGGCTGAAGGCCTGCGTTATAGTACCCTAGGGCATTCGCTATAGGAAGATATTTCCAAACATAAAAAATGTGTAACAGTAAAGTAGAAATGTCCCCTTTATAAAATTATTGGAGCAGCTATTGAAGTCCATAAGGTGCTGTTAGTTAAAAAGATTAGCCTTTGAGCTGGGATGGCCACTCAGCAGCTGTAAGACGAGCTACAATGTTATTTATGTTGGGGCGCCTTGTAGGATCTAGTGATAACATCTCTTTAACAACTTTCCAAGGATCACCCATTGTATTTATGAAACAATCAATAAATATATCAATTTCTTTGATACTACTTTGAATTATTTTGGCAAGGGATAATCGACAGATTTCATCGTGAGATAAGTAAGGATTTTCATTACGTGTTTTTGTGTATACATTAATTATGTTATGTTGGCTTGTAGCTGTGTTGTTTACAAATGCTGGTAGTGCAGAGGCTGGCTTCTGTTGTAAAAGTGTTCTTAAATAGTTATTCTCATTCGGTACTGAGCTGGAAGGTGCTGTAGTAAAAATTTGTATTGCATCAACAAGCCTTTGAGCCTTATTAAAAATAGAAGAGAAGTCGACGTTAGTCCAAGGGAGGCGTTGTCCCATAAGAACTTCATAGAAGATACAGCCAAGGGACCAAATATCACTTGCTTGATTAAACTGAGATGTTTCAAGTTGCTCTGGTGCAAGGTATCTAAATGGAAAAAGATCTGTATCACTTGGGTTCAAAGGAGGATTAAATTCTACCCTTCTGATAAATGGTACAGCATCTAGATGTTGTTTACCTACTGAAAAGGATTGTAGTAGAATGTTAGTAGGTGTTATCCCATTATATACTAGGCCCCTTGCATGCATCCCTTTAATGCTGATAGCAAGGTTTGTAAGTATGTTGTACGTTAGCTTTTGATAAAGGAGATCTGTTTTAAGAGGCGTTACGTTGGCATAAAATATGTCTAAATTGCCTCGATAGCAAAAAGTGGAGAGAATTAGGCACTTATTTACACCAAACTTGGACTTATATGCTATGCTTCCAATTGTTTGAGAAATATTTGCAGCATCTTGTGTGCTCATTTGATTGGCGGCGCCTGTACTTGCTGCTATAAATTCTCCTGTAGTTAGATTAAGTGCGAATTTGGTTGTACAAAATGAGGTAGAGGCGATTTTTCTGTCTAGAAGTACAAAAACATCGTTTGTGTTGGTAATACAAAGAGGCCTGGGTATTAGCTCTGTTTGTTTAATGAATTGAAATTGCTTTTTGAGGAAAATTTCTTTGCTTTTGCTAAGAAATTTATAAATGTCTTCAATATCATTATGTGAGAGATTTGATCGATTTGATAATACATAAGAAGTTATACATTCTTTGTCATAATCAATCAGTTGCCCCACAATATTTAATTGGATGGTATCATCTTCATGATTAAAGGAAAGAAATACGCTAGAAGAATAGGGGTGAAATAAATTTTTATTCCATAGATGTCTATTATCTGAAATATCTTGGATAACGGTTTTTAAAGTATTTGTAAGGTCGTCCGTTACGAAAAGAAGCTTATTTGTGATGTTTGTGAGCTTTTGATGAATCGCTTGATTTGAGTGTTTTAGTGGGCTTACAGCCTTTTGAAGTGCTGCAAGATCTGTAGTTGGCATGTGAGCTATACACTGTCCAGAATCAAAATCGAAAATATACTTTTTACCAATAGTGATTTCAATTTTACCATTTTGATAAGAGATTTCTGTGTCATAAACAAGCTCAGGTTGGTTGATTGGGTTAGTTTCCCAGTTAAGTTTATTATCCTGAATATATATAAGAGCCTTTTTAATATTATTTTCAAGGTATTCAGGGTTTATGAAAAACCCATGGGGTATAGTAGATTGTTTTATTGTATTGAGCTTACTTGAAACTAAGAGATCTCCCAAAGAATTACTATTTAATGCTTGATGCACATCGTGTGTAGTAAATCCCAATGCTCCAAGTCGTTTAATTGCACTATTGATGTTTACTAAGATAGTTTGGCGAGTACCTGTGCTTGTTTGAATGGAGATGGGTTTCCAGAAAAAGCGTTCGATGAGTCCTAATTTAATTTGTGAGGGTAAAAGGGCTGTGTCAGACTTAGATAATTCTCTTATGGCAAGAAGTGCAATCTTGCCTGGGCTGTAAGGAGTAGACTTATCAAATAAATGAAATTCTATACGTCTTGTACATGTGCCTAGGCTATTTGTTCCATGTTTAGCTTGTGTTAGTTGAAGAGCTGTGCTAGTAGTAAATGAAGCTTTTAGAATAATGCTACTATCCATTTTTTATTCTCTTTTTTGTGATTGAGTGAGCCGATTTTAATGAGTATTTGTTAATTCAAGATTAAGATAGGGCTTCAAGTAATAGCTTAACTCTATTTTTAAGATATTTACGCGTTTTGTACGCTATTTTTTATGAATAGTTTAAGAAGCAGGGGCTAAGACTGTGGAAGCTTTGTTGATGATTTATAAGTAAAGGTGAAGAAATAGATCTTAAAATGCTTTGTAAAGGTAAAATCATGAATGAGCTTATTGGAAGTAGGCTCATTGTAAGTTGTTGTTGTTAAATATCTTAAGGTTAGCAATAAAAGCTTGTCTATTAGCGCATGCAACACATAGTCTATCAAAGAGTTGCATAACCTTTATCAAAGATAAAGATGTTGATAACTTAAGTTTTTACCATCCATTTGACCATTTATGATTATCTCTCTAAAATTAAGTCGAATATACTGCTGTCCATGAATATATCTGGCCAATGGCTCCTTTCAAGTTGATCTGCCACTTGTTGCATAGTAGGGCGTTGACGAGGGTCTGGGGCCAGCATGCTTTTCATAATGTTGCATATGGGTTGATATTCGGAAGGAAATTGTTGCTGCTGCATAGACGTAATATCGTGAAGAATTATATGTCCCAAACTTAATATTGTAATCTGGAAGCCGTTTTTCGCAGGATCGAGGGCCAGCACTGGATTTTCTTCTAATACCTTATGGTATATTCTTACTAACAGTTGTTCTCTTTCGGTAAGAGATTGAAAACCAAATATATTGAACCTTTGAACTGCATCAAACTGTTCATTTGCAGCAGACCAAGGGGGGGTTCCCACGAGCATTTCCCAAAAAATTAAGCCAAGAGACCAAACATCACAGGACTTGTTATATCGACGCTCAGAACTCAGAAGATATTCAGGTGGAAGGTAGAAAGGAGTTCCTTGTACGCCAGTATCTACTCCACATTCAGCTTCAATGCGGGAAAGTCCTAGATCTCCAATAAGTGCTTGAGTTCGCTTAAAGGGGACAATGTTTTCTCCTTGGCGTTTCATTCCTATTATAAATTCACGTAGCATAATGTTTGCAGGTTTTATGTCGTTATGTACAAGGCCTTTTTCATGTATCCCTGCAAAGCCTTTGGCAAGACCAATCATAAAGCGTCGTCTTTCGTAATTAGAAAGTTTTCCTGATTTTAAATCGTTTTGTAAATCGCCTTTGTCGCAGAAAGTGGAGATGAGTAGTTGTTTCCTACCTACTTTGCCTGTGTATTTATTAACTGTAATTAGTTGTAGAACGTTTTTTACATCTTTTAAAGTTTTGTGAGCCTTAATTTCATGTTTAAGTGCCTCTATTTCATAATCCTGTTTTGGTGTAAGTACACTTGCCGCTACAAATTCCCCTGTCATTAAATTTATTGCTTTTTTTACGACTTTATAAGTACCAGAACCAACCTTTGCATCACCTTGTCCAACTCTATTTAAAAGTATAAAAACATCACCCGTTTCGGTAATGCACATGGATCTAGGTATGTCTTTTAATGCTCCATTTATACTACTTCGTTTAACAAAGTGAGACTCCCTATTAAAGAGATGATTATTCTTTCTTTTTTCCCTCTTGTTGAGATATGTATAAATTTTCTTGATATCGTTATTTGATAGTTTAGATTTGTTTGATAGAGCATAAGAAGTAATCGTTGCTGTGTTATAGTCAACAAGCTGTCCTTTAATATTTAGTTGAATTTTATTTTTTTGACAGTCGTAGAGAAGCGATAAATCAGGAGAGCATACCTTGGTAAAATCGATATCCCATGTGTCTTTGTTGTCCTCAATATCTTGGATAGTTTCTTTTAGAGACTTTTCAATATCAGGGGTTTTAAAGAGAAGATTTTCCAAGATCTCTGATAGCTTTTGAGAGACTTTTTTGTTCATAGATCGACTGGGAGTGCTTGCTACTGTACTTGCCTCTTGAGGTACAGTAGGAGGTGTTGGGGCTGTTAAAGGCGCAACAGGTATTTCACGTAACCATTTTCCAGAATCAAAGTCAAAGACATGTTTGTTTTCAATGAAGAGCTCAATTTTTCCACCTTCACAACAAGAAACTTCTATATCATAGATGCGTCCATTCATGTCTCTATGGTCACCTTGGATATAGATAAGGGCCTTTTTTATATTCTCTTCAAGGTTGGAAGAAATCGTACAGCCATGTTCTTGTGCAGATTCTTTTATTTTATCAAGTTTAGCTGAAATTAGAAGGTCTCCCAAAGAGTCATTATTCAGAGCTTCTTGTACTTTTTGTGAAGTAAATCCTAATACTCCTAGACGCTTAACTGCACTTTGAATATTCACTAGGATAGTTTTGTGCTCACCGGGGGCTGTTTCAATGGATATGGGTTTCCAGAAAAAGCGATCGATAAAACCCAATGAGATCTTTGAAGGAGGAAGAGTTGCATCGTTTGGAGACAGTTCTCTTACTGCAAGGGCTACTAACTTATTGTTGGAACTCTGAGGATCGAACAGATGAAATGTTACGCGTTTTGTTTCTCTACCCAAACTTTCTACGCCATGCTGAGCCTCTGTTAATCGAGTAGCCGCACTATTATCGGAGATAGATGCTCTTAAATTAATATTATTCATATTTTTATCCTAAATTAGTGCTAAAACAAACATAAGAAATATTTATTATTATAACTCTATTATAATATTTATCATACTTAACTGCTAGTTATTTTTTTACTCTTAGTTGATTTAAAGAAAGCTATGAGGTATTTCCTATTGTTTTGTTTGCTATAAAATCCTTTAAAAACGAGGTCTTTTGAATTCTTTTTAGTTGATTTTTTATAGTTTGCAAGGATCGAGTGAACTTCCTCGGAATTATTATTTGTTATATCAGCAGTAAAGATATCTGAGGAAAGTCCTGTAATTAAATTTATTGCTTGTGTATCACCATCTAGCCATACAAAAATAAAGCCACGTAAAGAGATGATAGTAAACCATGGTTTTGAAGAACTCGTGTCGTTTTTGTTGTGTATATTGATAAATTTTGATTGAGCCTTAGTAGAAAAAACGTTTGGATAGTTGTCGTTAATGTGTTTGAGTATTAGTTTGATCTGAGTATCGCTTAGTTTTTTTGACACACCTGATGCCATATAAGAGGTAAAAGACCCTGTGTCGTAGTCAACAAGCTGTCCTCTAATATTTAATGTTATGTTATGTTGATTGGGACGACGGTAAAACATCACACCATGTAAATCGCTAGACAGGAGTTCTGATGTATCGTTCTTCCAAGATTCTTTTGTTTCTTCAATTTTTAGAAGGACTTCTTTTAAAGAATCTTCATCCATTGGAAGATCAAGTGCAGCATTGATCTTTTTTGATTTTTCATTAATTAAAAGAGTAAGGGCATCATCAATGTTTTCAGGATTTTTATTAGTAGTAGTAGGTAATATGCTTCCTGAGTCGAAGTCAAAAGTATGCTTATCGCTAATAGTTAATTTAATTTTTTGAGTAAAAGCTGTAAATTCAACTTTTATATTAGAAGAGAATTTAAAAGATTGATCACCATTGAGTTGCAATTTTATCTGTTGGATATGTATGAGAGTATTTTTTAACTCTTGCATAAGAGAGCTGTCTACTGGGCAACCACATTGTTCTGCAGAGTCTTTAATTTTTTGTGCTTTTTGGGAAATTAAGAGGTTACTCAAAGAGTTTGTCTGTAGAGCCTGTTGCACTTGACTTGAGCTAAATCCCAATACTCCAAGGCGTTTGATGGCACTGTTTATGTTTACCAAAATAGTTTTGTGCTCACCTGTAGCTGTTTGAATAGACACAGGTTTCCAGAAGAATTTTTCGAAGAAGCCTAATTTAACTTTTGAGGGTGTGCGTACCGCATTTTCTGCAGATAATTCTTTTATTGCAAGGCAAGCAACTTTGTAATGTGGGTCACTACTATTTTGGGGACTATTGTTGAATAAGCAAAATTCGATGCGTCTTGTATGAGCACCCTGACTTTTTACATGGTGATCTTTTAATGTTAGTTGAGGTGCGTGGCCATTAAAGAGTTGAGCTGTCAAAGCAGTTGTCATATTTTTCCCAAAATTATAAGTTTTATAAATTAATTCGAGTGATTTTTTGTTAAAGTTGTTACAGAGTATTTATACTTATATTGCATTTAGTTTTCTAGTTTAATTATTATTAAGAATTGGGCAGCCCGCAACAGGGTTGGTTAAAAAGGACATAAGAATATTTTGCTTTATTTTTAAATGTACGAGACGTTTCCAAAATAGGCTGCTCTGAATCAGGTTTACCCCTCGATTTTTTATATGCTTGAATTTGTTGATCAAGGTTTATATTGTTGGGATCTTGTGCTGTATCAATGATAAGAGCATCTAAAATGTCACCCGTAATTAAATTTATCACTCGTTTTTCATGATTGAGAGTTACGCTTCTTCCTTTGTTTGTATCATCTAAAAATACAAAAATATCGCCCTCTGCAGAGATTATAATAAACCTTTCCTCTGAATTATGGTCCCCAATAGGCATTGTAACAAATTTTCGTGTATTTTCAAAAAGATGAAGAGGTTCCACATTATCATCAATGTAGTCATATATTGCTTTGATATTGCAATCTGTTAGTTTGAATTGCTTTGATGCCGCATAAGAGATAAGCTGTCCAGAATCATAGTCAATATATTGCCCTTCAATACACAACGTTATTTTATCGTCACGCGCATTAAAAGAAAGAGATGTTCCATATGAGTGTTCATAGGTATAGTCCACTCCAGCTTTTTTCCAAGAATCTCTCTTTTCTTGAATTTTTTGAAGAAGTTCTTTTAAAGAGTCTTCATCTAGTAAAAGGTCGAGGGCATCATTAATTTCTTCATATTTTTTATCAAGAATAGGCATATCACCTAAATCGAAATCAAAATTATATTGGTCATTAATAGTTAATTTAATTTTGTGAGTAGAAGCTATAAATTCAATTTTTATATTAGAAGAGAATTTGAAGGATTGATCCCCATTGAGTTGTGGCTTTATCTGTTGGATATGTATGAGAGCATTTTTTAACTCTTGCATAAGAGAGCTGTTTATTGTACAGCCATATTGTTCTGCAGAATCTTTAATTTTTTGTGCTTTAGTAGAGATCAAGAGATCACCTAAAGAGTTTGCATTTAGAGCTTGTTGCACCTGACTTGAGGTAAACCCTAACACCCCAAGGCGCTTGATGGCACTATTTATGTTCACTAAAATAGTTTTGTGCTCACCTGTAACTGTTTGAATGGATATAGGTTTCCAGAAGAATTTTTCGAAGAAGCCCAAGGTGACTTCTGAAGGTAGAAGAGCTGCATCTTTTGCAGACAATTCTTTTATTGCAAGGCAAGCAATTTTATAATGTGGATTATTACTATTTTGAGGATGATTGTTGAATAAGCAAAATTCGATACGTCTTGTATAAGAGCCAGCACTTTTTATATGGTGATTTTTTAATGTCAATTGAGGTGCATGGCCACTAAAGAGTTGAGCTGTTAAGTTAATGCTCATGTTTTCTCCTAAAAATTAATAAGTTTTGTGGCTCAGTTTTACTAAATTTTTATTAATTTTAGATAAAGAGCTTTTTTGCTAACAAATAAAATTTTTCTTGTGAATATTGAGTGTGTTTTGTACATAGTGCAGTTATGGAACGTAAGAATACTGCAGAATATAAGAGATTGCATGAGGGAAAGGATCATTTTGTGCCGCCTTGGCAAAAATGGGGCCCTTACATGGCAGAGCGGTCTTGGGGCACAGTTAGAGAAGATTATAGTGAAAATGGCGATGCCTGGAACTATTTTCCTCACGATCAGGCTCGTGTAAAGGCGTATCGCTGGGGAGAAGATGGTATTGCCGGGTGGTGTGATCGCTTTCAAATCCTCTGTTTTGCTCCGGCATTTTGGAATGGGCAAGATGCTATTTTAAAAGAGCGTTTGTTTGGTCTTAATGCATGGGAAGGCAATCATGGAGAAGATGTAAAAGAGTGTTATTATTACATCGATGGAACACCTTCACATTCATACATGAAGTATTTATACAAATACCCACATAAAGAATTTCCTTACACACAGTTGGTAGAAGAAAATAGGAAAAGAAACTCCTCTGTTTCTGAGTATGAGCTGGTGGATACAGGAATTTTTTCAGATAATCGTTACTTTGATATCTTTATAGAGTATGCCAAAGCTTCTTCTGAAGATACGTGTATAAGAATAGAAGTTCATAATCGAGCAGAGGTCGATGCTCCTTTGCATATTGCCCCGCAGCTATGGTTTCGCAACCAATGGAGCTGGGGTGAAAAAATGCATTCTAGGCCAGAGATTCGTGTAGAGCACAACACAGAGCATGGTATTGCTTTGGTTGCAAGTGAAAAGGATATGTCTCCTCCTCAAAATTTACTTTATGAGTATAAGCTGGGAAAGCGCTACTTTTATGGCCCTGTGAATGGAGAGCCTCTTTTTACACACAATGAAAGCCCATTTTTTGAAAATGCAACCTTTGTTAAAGATGCTTTTCATAGATCTATTATCAATAAAGAAGATAGCTGTAACCCAGGTCTTGACGGAACAAAGGCTTGTTTACATTACTCTTTTAATGTAAAAGCAAAAAGTCATATTGTTTTGCATTTGCGTCTTTCTGACAAGCTTTTAGAGGATCCTCTTGCAGATGTAGATGTGATTGTCGATAAGAGAAAAAGAGAGGCAGACCAATTTTATGAAGCAATTCAGCCAGAGAGTGCCTCTGCTGAAGAGAAAAAAATTCAGAGGACAGCAATTGCTGGCGCTTTGTGGAGTAAACAATTTTATTATGTAGACATTGATACATGGTTTAGAGGGGATCGTTATCATACAAGGCCTGCTGGATACAAGATACGTAATGTGCATTGGAGGCATCTCAACTCCATGCGAATTTTATGCATGCCAGATAAGTGGGAATATCCTTGGTTTGCGGCTTGGGACCATGCTTTTCACTGTTTAACACTTGGACTTGTTGATATTCAACTTGCAAAAGAGCAAATTTGGCTTCTCTTTTTTGAACAGTTTCAGCACCCCAATGGGCAGCTACCTGCATATGAATGGGAATTTTCTGACTTAAACCCTCCAGTACATGCTTGGGCGCTTTTGCGCCTTATACAGCTCGAAGAGGAGCAAGAGGGTATAATTGATTTTGATCTCATAGAAAAGTGTTATCACAAACTACTTATCAATTTTGCTTGGTGGGTCAACAAGGTAGATAGCGCAGGCTTTAATATCTTTGAGGGTGGTTTTTTAGGGCTGGATAATATCACATTCATTGACAGATCGATTAAGCTATTAGGTGGTGTGCACTTAGAACAGTCGGATGGGACTGGGTGGATGGCTTTTTTCTGTCTTAATTTAATGCGTCTTGCTCTTTTGCTCTCTAAAAGGGAGAGAATTTATGAGTCGCTTGCAATTAAGTTCTTTCAACATTTTGTGCATATTGCACATGCGATGAAAATTCGCGATGAATCGCGCTATGAGCTTTGGGATGAGCAAGATGGATTCTTCTATGATATCTTCAGATACCCTAATGGCACATTTTCCAAATGCCGTATTCGCTCACTTGTGGGGTTAATTCCTCTTTTAGCTATAGATAGCCTGACAAAAGAAGAGATTAGTTTATATCCTGAATTTGAAAAATATTTTTATTGGTTTGTGAAAAATAAAAATGAGCTTAGTTCAGTCTGTGTATTTTTGATAGAAAAGAAAGATAAAGAGTGCTTTATGCTCTCAGTTCTCGATAAAAATCAACTTAAAAGGTCTTTGGAATATGTATGGAATCCGCTGGAATTTCGAGCTCAATTTGGTCTGAGAAGCCTGTCTAGATACCACGAAGCAAATCCTTTCATTTATGAAGATAAGATAGTAAGTTATGAGCCAGGAGAGGCCTTACACAAGATTAAGGGGGGTAATTCTAACTGGAGAGGTCCTATATGGTTTCCAACTACTTATCTTTTTGTGGAAGCACTCTTAAAGTTTGCACACGCCTTGGAAGATAAGTTTATGATCCAAATTGAAGGGGAGAAAGAAGTCTCTTTAAACGAGATAGCAGAGAGCTTTGCAGACCGTATGATGAGCTTATTTAAAAAAGATAAGAACCAAAAAATGCCTTTTTTGGGTGAAGATTTTCCTTTTAAAGAGGATCCTAACTGGTCTGAATGGCTTCTTTTTTATGAATACTATCATCCAGAAACAGGTAAGGGACTTGGAGCAAGTCACCAGACGGGTTGGAGCGCTTTGGTTGCTAATTTGATTCAAGAGTTTCGTAAAAAAACATAAGTTTTGTTAAAGAGATTTGTGAGCTCCTTGCCAATCAGATGAGTGCTGTTTTAAAAGAGTGTCCACTACAGGATCATCTGTAAGTAGCTTGTAATATAGATCTGGTTTAATTGTAGCAGCTTCTATGCCTAAAAGAGCTGCATAAATGATTTGATCTACCTCTCTTAATGAGGCTAAGAGAATTTTAGTAGGGGAATTACTCATGCATAGAATCTCTTTCATTGTTTTTAGTGTAGCTTGAGCATGTTCTGTGCTTCCCATGTGGCTAAAATAGGGGGCAATGTAGGGTATTTGTTGCGCCTGTGCTAAGAGGACTTGAGAGGGATAGAGTATTGCTGTGCCAAGTATGGGTATATTGTCCTCTTGTAGTTTTTGGATGGCTATAAGTCCATTTTTGTTGATAGGAATTTTGACAATCATGCGAGAGGATAGTTCGAATATACGTATGCCCTCTTCTATCATGTTTTCTGCGTTAGGAGAGGTCACTTGAATAGTAACGGGTCCTGGTTGTACATCAAGCAGCATTTTGATGGTATCTAGAACATTATTTGCCTTAGATAAGATAGTTGGATTTGTAGTAACACCCGATATAATACCTGTTTTGACTGCATCAGTAATTACGTTTTCATCAATTGTATCTAGCCAAATTTCCATATTTTTACCTCTTATAATTCTATACACAAACAAGCAGAACATATTTACAAATACTTATTTTTTTTTAAAGAAATTTAAAAAAATCGGGAATGGGCATGAGTACGCAAACAATTCTTGAACTTGTTTGTGTACATATTAAAGGAAAGCTCTGATGAATTTTCAGCAATTAGGAGCGGGATGTTTTATGAAAGAAAATAGGAAATTATAAGAAAATTCTTCTCATAGAAATGACATGTTAACGTAAAATGCAAAAAATTATTATGTATATTTTGTGATAGCGTTTTCAATGAGTACATTGCATTATCTTTTACGCAGAGACGCGGTGGCGCAGAGAGTTACAGATCATTAGCTACTCTAGTTAATCCATCAATAAGCCGTCCTTGCCCAAAATTAAGTACCAGCCCTAGCTTAAGTCTTGTTAATCGTAAATAGGTTAATACTTGAGCCTTGTGGACAGCATGTTCTTTTTC
>JARLHF010000045.1 GCA_031292375.1 Chlamydiales bacterium | reverse complement strand
TTTGGCAATATCTGCAATCTTTCTTCCAACAGGTACTAAGATATAATCATGCAACCATTTGGCAATTATTTTGATCTTCTCTCCAACAGGAACTAACACAGTATCATAAATCCATTTAGGAAATGTGACAAAAATAGCTTTGGCAACATCTGCAATCTTTCTTCCAACAGGTATTAGGATATTGTCGTGTAACCAATTGGCAATTATTTTGATCTTCTCTCCAACAGGAACTAACACAGTATCATAAATCCACTTAGGAAATGTGACAAAAACAGCTTTGGCAATATCTGCAATCTTTCTTCCAACAGGTACTAAGATATAATCATGCAACCATTTGGCAATTATTTTGATCTTCTCTCCAACAGGAACTAACACAGCATCATGCACCCACTTTGCAAGAAAAGGAACGCCATCTCGAATTAAGTAGTACCCACTTACTGGAATTGCAAGAAAAATAGAAGCTACAACAATACCAACTTTCTTGCTATTTGAGCTTTCATTCCAAATCTGCTGAAAAGTTTTGCTTTTTACATCCCCATTTAGAGGATTAAATAGTGGATTATTCAATAAAGCTTGCGAATTATTTTCAGGTACTAACAACATAATTTAATTCCTTGTTTCTTATTATTTAAAAAATGATTATAGATTAATATTATTAAGATTGAATTAATTTATACTACATGTATTTAAGACAACTTTACTGCAAAAATAAAGTCTCACTTTATTTTTGCTTGAATAAAACGTAAGTATGTGATAGTCTAAGCTTTAAACAAGGTTTTTTTATGTATATCCATAGAGCCATTGAACCTCTTCTTAAGGAAGCAATCTCTCAGTTTCCAGCCGTACTCGTTACAGGCCCAAGGCAAGCTGGAAAATCTACACTACTTCAAAATACTCTTAAAAATTACAATTATGTTACACTCGACGATCCACTACTTCGAAAGATTGCAAATGATGATCCCGAATTATTTTTAAGTTCACATCCTGTTCCCCTAATCATCGATGAAATCCAATATGCCCCTTCTCTTTTTTCATACTTAAAACTTGCAATCGATGCAAAACGCTGCGAAAATGGCCGCTTTGTGCTTACTGGCTCTCAAACTTTTCAGGTAATGAAAGGTGTTTCTGAATCTTTAGCAGGACGTATTGCTATTTTACAACTCTATCCTTTTAATTGGACAGAGATTAATGTTCCTGCATTAGATACCCAGGCATGTACAAAACAGATCGTCCAAGGCTTCTATCCACAGTTTTTTTCAGGGTCTATAATTAATTGGAACCTCTGGTTTGGCTCTTATATTTCTACCTATCTAGAAAGAGATGTTCGCAATATTAAAGCAATTACTGACCTTGGAAGATTTCAAACTTTTATTTCTTTACTTGCAGCTCGAGCAGGCAAAATATTCAATATCGCAGAAATTTCTAAAGAATGTGGTATTTCACAACCTACAGCAAAAGATTGGATAAGCATATTAGAGTCTACATACATTATTTTTCTTCTAAAACCATTCCACAATAACTTAAGTAAAAGGCTTCTCAAATCTCCTAAAATCTATTTTGTAGATACGGGCCTACTTTGCTTTCTTCTTGGCATTGATAATGAAGAGCGCTTGCTTAAATCTTCCGAAGGGGGACATATTTTTGAAAATATGGTCATAGCGGACGTTTTAAAGAAAACTGCTTATATGGCAAAACGCACTGAACTCTTCTTTTACCGTACTGCAAGTGGTGTAGAAGTAGACCTTATCATAAAGGAAAAAGACACTCTAAGTGCCTTTGAAATCAAATTTGCAAAATCTCTTTCAAGAGAAATGGCAAAATCTCTTCAAATATTTCTTAAAGAACATCTCGTTCAAAAGGCCTCTGTCCTATCCCTTCAAGAAAAAACTATAATGCTTGCCGAAAACATTACCGCTGAGCATTGGTCTTCTTTATAATTTGCATATACACAAACAAGTTCAAAAATTGATTCCCGAACTTATTTTACGTATAATCCTCTTCCGTCGAAATCCAGTCGACCCAATTACGCACCTTCCAGGTGGCCTTTAATAAGTTGCCCTCGAAAAGCTCTACCTTATATGTCAATACACCCTCTGTCCTCTTATACTCTTCATTTAATATTCTATAACGAAGAGCTCCACATGCGCCAGAAACAGGTATTTCTACCTGCTCAAAGCAGTGTGTACCCGTGATATAAGAAATTACAACTCTATATTGAGGTGTACAAGATGTGCCCATAGTGCTCCAAACAATGACAAATTGCTGGCCACAATAATGACCACAGCGATCTGGGTCTGGAGTATCCACCACAGAACTTGCTAAATACTCAAGAGAAAGCGCCTCTAGTCTAACGTATAAAGGAGCACTCCTAGCACATGACAAAAGGGTATCCATCGTCATTAGCGATCCCTTCTTATCTCTTGCACAGCCAGATAAAACAACCGCAAGTGTCAATAAAAGTACAAGTAAAGCATTCATTAGAACAGCATGAGCGCAAATACAAAGGCAAATAGAGCAAAAGACTCAATAATACCAATAGCAGCCCAGCACTTACCATATACTGCAGGTTGCCTTGCAGATGCTTGAATACCCGTTGCACACACTTTTCCCTGAAAAACAGAAGATGCAAACATAACAGCACCAGCTGCAGTGCCAATAGCAATAGCAGAAAGGGGAGAAAGCGTTCCTGCAATAATTGCATTTCTCATGAGCAACATGAGAATAAATCCATAAATAGACTGAGAAGAAGGAGCCGCAGACATTCCCAGAAACTTACCATGTCCCTCTTCAACCCTTGCCATCACAGCATGGCAGGCAGCGCCTGCAATACTACAACCCACGCAGCTGCCAAAGCTACTTATACCAAGTGCCATAGCTGGCCCAACCATATCATAACTCATTTCTTAATTCTCCTAAGTTTTAATTTTTTTCACGTGTCAATTTTAAGGGCTTAAACAATCTACCACCACCCTCAAAGGAATAGTGATACCATTCTAGAAAATTAAGACGAAGCCCGTGAATCACGCCGCCCATAATACTAATTCCCATATTCACAGTATGGCCTGCGATAATGATAAGTGTTCCAAAAACAATGCCTGTATTTGCAGCTAAACCATTAAAAGTATCAGCCATCATCATGCCCGCAAGGCCCAAAGCATAAAGACGTAAATAAGAGAGTACGTCACAAAAAATCTGAATAAAGACTGTAAACTCTAATATACCACCCAATCTTTTATGAATCACTGCCAATACCAAAGCAAGCCCAATTCCTCCATAAAGCATGCGCAATCCCTCTTGCTCAGAAGGTCCAAGGGGCACACCCAAGGCATAATGAATGAGCGATGTTGCGTGCAGCACATGGGGAAAATAAAGATAGGCACCAACCATAAAGATAACCCAGCCAGCACCTGCCCAACTGCGCCTCAAATTTCTTAAAAAAGAGGATATTACATGTAATGTCCCAATGATGAGCGCAAATTCAAACAAAATTGTCCCTGAAAAGCTATCTCTGATGGGGTATTCTACCTTCTTAGGGTCCGCAGGAGATGGCTTTTCAATATCTAGAAATGCTTTTGGACTTGTAACGTGTGCCAAACCTGGATAAGCACGCACCCATTCCTTATAAACCTCATCTTGATGCTCCATATGGTAAGCTGCTTTTTTTTCTGCAAGATAGTCGATAATAGACACTTTTCTGATAGGATTGTCTACTGATACCTCTATTCCAAAAAAGGAAGTTGTAAGAATACCCCAAATCACACATGCCGAAGAGATCATGATAGAAAGCTTTATTACTCTCTTACCAAAGCTACTTACTTTTGGAAACTTGTAATAAAGGAAAAGAGAGATAAGCAAAAATATAAAGCCGTAGCCAGCATCATTGATGATAATTGCAAAAAAGAAAATAAACGAGTAGAGAACCCACAAAGAAGGGTCATGATCCGTAATGGATGGAGTGTCATAGATGTTGACAAGGTCTTCTCCAATTTTTGCGCTATTCTTATTTTCTAAGTTAGTCGGAATAACATCTTTCTCTTCAATAACAATCTGTTCATTATAGACACTTAGATCCGAACAAAGCTCTTGCACCTTTGGAATGGATGTAAGAGAAACCCAAGCAGTTACAACAAATAATTTACCCTCTATAGGAACTTCTGTGCACTCTTTTGCTTTTTTAAGGTGGACAAGATCAAGACGCTCAATTAATTCTTTATGTAAAAATCGGTTGTATTGAGAATAATTCTTAAGCTCTTGCTCGTATAGGTGAGTCTGACTTTTTACAGCCTCCAAATCAGCATGAAGGGTATTTAGAGACTTATCAATTTTAATCTCGATCATCCCCTCATAGTTTTTTAACTCATCAGTGCTATAATCAATGGCAATAAAGTATTCCAAGCCATTTTCGGCTCCAATATCTATCAAGTTCTTATCGCATGGCTTATCTACCTTACTTTGAGCTCTGCAGAAAAATCTAACCTCATACTTCCCTTCTTTTTTAATAAAAGCTAAATCTTCTAAAGAAAATTCGCCGAAAATATTGTTTCTTGTAATAGTAACTTCTAGGCGACGCATCTCTTCATTGAGTTTAAGGATATCTGTATGTAGCGCCAAAATACGTTCTACAGCAGGCATAGCTACTTGACTTGGCATCCCCTCAAGCTGAGGCAGTAATGCAAACCCACGAAGAATTTTAATTGCAGCAAGAAATTTATGAACTTCTGCATCATTGACAAGGTCTTTTGAGCCCTTAGGATTAATAAATTCAATAAGGCCTTGTTCTTGAGCTGCTGCAAAGAAGCGATCTTTTTCTTTTTCAACACCTACAAATAGAATTTTTACGACATCTACTCTCATGGAATTTCACCTGCCAAAGCTTTTTTCCTTCTTGCTTCAATCTTTGTTTTGGCAACTTTTGCCCTTGCAACCGCTGCAAGTTGCTGATCTCCAAGAAACACTTTGATAACTTTAATATTTTCTAAGGCTTTTGGTATCATTACTTTTTCAAATAAGTTCACTCGGATTGCAACCTCTCGAAGTTCTTTTTCAATAGCAGCCTTTTTCTCCTCGGCAATTAAAATTTTAGCTTCAAGCTCCATCATGGCACGCAACTTAGCAACTATCGCATCTAGCCAGGCAGGCGCTTCAAACAGACTATATGTAGCTTTTTCAAAATCCATCCCCTCATAACGTGGTATTTCTACACCTGCTATATTCTCATAACTCTTCTTAATACCAGAGGATTTTACAAGCTCTTTGGGCTCAATACCCAAATCTTTTAAAAGTAAAAAACTAAACGCATTAATCTCTTTTCTTGCCTCATCAAAGGGTTGCATCAGCAAAACGATTTCTGCTCTTACCTCACTTGCTTGTACCTGCAGCATTGCTTTTTTTAGTTGCAGTGTTGGCAGATACTTTTGAAGTTGGGCAAGCTTTACTTGTTGATCTCGCAATTCATTTTTTGTGAACCTAATTCCTACCACAAGAAACGCCCCTTCAAGAAACTTTTTCCGGCCAATATTTATCTACATAGGCCTGCTTAACACCTACTTCATCTTTGCTAAAGCATTCTGCAAGCGTCTGCCATCCAAGATTAAGAGATTCTTCTATCGTATAATTAACTTCCAAATCCATCATACGATCTTCAAAAAGTTTTGAATAGTGAAGTAACTTTTCATCCCAACGAGAAAGCTTAAAACCCATACTTTGCCGCTCACGCGCCTTTTTCGATTCGGCATAAAGACGGATCATGTTATTTGCAATGTCACCATGATCTTCTCGAGTAACTTTTCCAATAACCTGTTGCTTTAAGCGAGAAAGTGATCCAAAAGGATCGATTCTTCCACCATTTAAATAAAACTGTCCTTCTGTAATGTAGCCTGTATTATCAGGAACTGGGTGGGTTACATCATTACCTGGCATCGTTGTCACGCTAATAATCGTAATAGAGCCACTACCATCGATGTCTACGGCCTTCTCATAACGAGATGCAAGATCGGAATACAAAGAACCCGGATAACCTCTATTCGATGGCACCTGGTCCATTGTGATTGCAATTTCTTTAATGGCATCTGCAAAGGCTGTCATATCTGTCAATAGCACAAGAACGTTTTTATCTTTTACAGCAAAGTGCTCAGCGCAAGCAAGAGCCATATCTGGCGCAAGCAAGCACTCAACTGCAGGATCTGTTGCCCTATGAATAAACATGATCGTCTTGTCCATAGTACCAGACTCTTCAGCATTATCAATAAAGGCTCTGTAATCTGCAAATGTAAGACCCATGCCCGCGATGATGACAATGTCAGCATCTGTTTGGTTGGCAATGCGCATAAGCAGTGCGTTGTAGGGCTCTCCAGGAATAGAAAAGATAGGAATTTTTTGCGATTTAACCAGACAGTTAAACATATCGATCATAGGTATATTCGTTCTTACCATCTGCTTTGGAATGATACGTTTAACAGGATTAAAAGAGGGTGTTGCCACATTAATTGCCTCGCCTACAATTTCTGGACCCGAGTCAATAGGCCTTCCAGAGCCATTCAAACGTCTTCCAAGCAAATCATCTCCAAAAGTTACTTGCATCTCGTGCTGCAAAAAGGTAACATGATCTCCTGTTGATATCCCCCTTGTTCCACCAAATACTTGAAGCGTTGCCTGGTCTCCTTCAATACGAAGGACAGAAGCATAAGTGCTTTTTCCACTCTGTAAATCGATCCTTGCAAGCTCTCCCAAGGAAACACCTTCTGCAGTAACGGTAATTAAGTTACCTCGCATATCGTTGATACGGTCATGAACTTTTTTCATTACACCCTCTTTGCTTTTTCATCGATTTTATGTTTTGCAAGTTCAAGTGCTTCTTCTATTGCAGCAAACTCTTGAAAATATTTTTCTGACTCAAAAGGTGTGAAATTCATATTCTTAATTTGGTTTTGCAATGTTAAAAAATAACTACGCGCCTCATCATGCGTTTTCATATGAAATTCGATCTCAAAAATCTTACTGATCAATGAGAAAAGAGGGATCTGCCTCTTTAAGGGACAATAAGCATCTTCCTTATCAAAGGCATTTTGCTGTAAATAGCTAAAATCATAAAGCTCTGCTTTTAGATAAACCATCATATCATGAAGAGAAGTTCCCTCTTCACCAACAACTTCCATGCGTTTGCCAATCTCTCTTCCGCTAACGAGGATACGTTGTGCTTTTTTTACCCTATCACCCCAACCATCCACATCAGCATTTAGCACTTCACTAACAAGGCCTACATATTTAGACCAAGAAATCAGTGGATCAATTGCAGGATAACGCCTCGAGTCCGAACGTTCTCTAGAAAGGCCTAAAAAGGCCCCTACAACTGCAAGGGTTGCCTGCGTAACGGGTTCTTCAAAATTACCACCCGCTGGAGAAACTGCGCCGCATATTGTAACCGATCCAAGTCCTTGATTTTTTAGAGCAACAACGCCTGCCCTTTCATAAAACTCAGCTATACGAGAGGCAAGATATGCAGGAAATGCCTCGTCACCAGGAATCTCTTCTAAACGCCCAGACATCTCACGAAGTGCTTGAGCCCATCTAGAGGTAGAATCTGCAAGCAACAAGACATCTAAGCCCATTTGTCTATAATATTCTGCTATAGTAATACCTAAATATACAGAAGATTCTCTTGCAGCAACTGGCATAGAAGATGTGTTGCAAATAATTACTGTGCGCTTCATGAGAAGCTCACCTGTATGAGGGTCTGTTAGGTGGGGAAACTCTCTTAATGTTTCAACAACTTCTCCTGCTCTCTCACCACAGGCTGCAATAATCACAATATCTACTGATGAATATTTGGAAAGATGCTGTTGCAACACAGTTTTTCCAGCGCCAAAGGGACCAGGAGTGCAGAAGGTACCCCCCTTCATAACGGGAAACTGCGTATCGATGATTCTACTGCCCGTATCCATCATCTTGGACACCTTTACCTTTTCGCCCTCCATAAGAGATGTCTTAATCGGCCACTTCTGAATCATGGTAAATGCATGCTCTTTACCCTCCTCATCAACAGCTTTTGCAACAACCTCGTCAACTGTATAAGAGCCCTGTCCTATCACCCATGTAATTTTATAGGAACCATGAAGCCTGAAAGGAACCATAATTTGATGACGAAAAACACCCTCAAGAGTGGATCCTAAGCTATCACCCCTCATAACAACATCACCTAACTGAATACAGGGCATATAGTCCCAATGCCTTTTTCTATCAATTGCAGGAAGATAAACACCTCTTGGTAAGAATAACCCAGCAACATCAGCTACATGCTCTAAAGGATTTTGTAGCCCATCTACAATAGAAGAGAGCAACCCTGGGCCAAGCTCTGCCTCTAAAAGATCTCGTGCAAAACGCACAGGAGCATTCAATTTCACGCCCCTCGTATCTTCAAACACCTGTATCTTTACTTCATCGCCTACAATTTCAATGACCTCTGCTTTTAATTCGCAATTGCCAACGGACACAAATCCCACTTCACCTTGTCGAACATTGCCTACAAACTTTACCTGTAATAGATTTCCAAAAGCTTTTACAACTCTGCCTGTCGCAAAAGAGCTATCCTGAGTACTCGTTTTTATTTGACGCGTTATATCTAACGATGCATTCATGCTGATTCCTTCACTGTGCTTATCATCTTATCCACTACTTTGCTACCCTCTTCAAGCAAACTGCCAGAGCGCACTTCTTGCCATGCCTCTACAATTGCAAGTTGAACCATGTATGCCAGCTGGGCATCTATTCCAAAGGGATTATCTCCCTTCATGGCCTCAATTCGATTGAATCTAAATTCTAATAAATCTTTAAATAGCTCTAATGGGGAAGACTTATTTTTTATAAAAATTAATTTAAGCTCCTCATAACCATCAGGCGCCTCAAACTCCTTAGCATCCTTCTGAGCAATTACAAAAGCTACACTTGAATCGAGAGGATCCTCAAACTGAAGCTCTTCAATAATATCTCGTCTTTCAAGTTTGGAGCGAAAACCGGCGAGTATTAGACGCGACTGCCTTTCAAATGTCAAATACTCTTTAACAAAAAAAGAATCAGCTCTTGCAATTTCTTCTTGAAAATAACTTGCAATAAGAGATAAAAAGGCGTGCACTCTCTTTTCTGTTGTGTCATAAGTTTGCAAAAAATCTAAAACATAGTCTGGCAATCCAACACCTGTCACCATTGCAACTTCTAATTCTTCCTTACTGTAAAAGCCCTTATCATCAATGGGCTTTTCAAGCCATAAGGCGCGCAAGTTATAAAGATCTATATAAAATTGCAAAGCCCTCATCCTAGCATAGTCTTGAGCTGCCAAATTAATGTAAAAAAAAGCTTTTAACTCCGAAAACGAAATTTCCGGAGGCTCTCTTAATTGTAAAGGAGGGCATAAATTTGTTAAAAAATAATAATTTCTCATCAATTCCTTATTGCCATTTAAAAAGCCACTGCCGAAATTCTTTTCGTAAATGTTTTTCTACAATTGTTAAAACATCTTTATTAGAAAGTACAATTTTCATCTGTTTATCATGTAATTGAAGCTCTACACCGCCTGCTAAACCACCAACAACCACGCTCTTTTCTTTAAGTCTTTGCAAGAGGTCTTGTTTCAATAAAGCATTAATACTTTCAGGAGACACTTTTTGTGGAATTAGGGCAGAAAAGTCTGCGCTCAATCCCTCTTTTTGGATGGCTTCAATAATAACTGTAATTAATTTTACAATAATGTTTGGATCAACCATCTCTTTAGTGATGTGTTGAAATAAACAATCATTGAAAAGCTCCTGTTCAATTTTCTGCCTTAGCGCCTCTACACTTTGTTTTGAAGCCTCTTTTAAGGAGGACTGAAAAACTTCCCTCTCTTTTTGAATGGATGCCTTTGCAGCTAAAACTAATTCTTCAGCTTTTTTTTGCGCTTGCAAGACAATTTGATGCGCCTCTTCTTTTGCACTACTAATGATACCTTCTGCTTCTTCTTTTGCTGGCTCTAGCGTCTCATGCCTCAAAAGATCACAGATTTGTTGAATTTTATCTTTACCTTTTTCTAACATTTGCATAACTTCGTGGATCTCCCTAAATCTTTCCCCATAGTTATCAAGCTTTTAGCAAATTTTTTCAAGGTCGTTTTTCAGTATCTAAAAAACAATTCTTGAACTTGTTTATGCATATAAGCTATAAGGTGAGTTTTTAACTTGCACGTGCAGCCTATGTATATTATCCCATCTCTTTTGCTCTTCACACTAGCTTCTTGTCACTTATTATTTGCAAATAATACTCAAGCAACCTCTACAGAATCTTTTAAAACGCAAGAAGAACTTCTTAAACAACCAGGTGCTTGCCACTTTGATGTACCAAAGGGCTGGGAAATGGTCGACCCTAAGGTGCTACTTCCAGAAGTTAAAGTCATGGTAAAGGGCAAAGCTCTCAAAGCAAACCACTTACCACCCTCTATCAATTTAGCTCTTGAAGAGACTTCTCTTTCATTAGAAGAATACTTAGATGCTATCAAGGTCATGAATACTCCTGATCGCAATAGAAAGTGGTCTCGAATGGGCTCGATACACACAAAAGCAGGAGATATGGCTCTTACTCAACTTGATCTTACAAGTAAGTGGGGCGATGTAAGAATGATTCAGGCTTTAATGATTAAAAATTGTGTCGCTTACGTAATTACAGCCACCTCCCAGCTGAGTGAATTTTCACAATTTAGCAAAGAGTTCTTTTCTGCTATTCGCTCTTTTGGCATAAATCCAACTAAGCAACTTGAATAACTATAAAGGTATATACATGAAAATAACTACATGGATAGCACTGATACTTGCACTCTTCTCATTTACCTGCAAAGGATTTACTCAAGGTATTATGACCAATGCAAACCCCAGTTTTTTCCAAGAAGATGGAGGCGTTGGAAGACCTCATCCTGTAAGACCTCCCCCAAGAGAAAATGGCAGATATGGCGCAGCCCTTGCATCAAGAGCTGGTTTCCATACAGGAATTACAACAGCTGCAATTGTTGCAGGCGTCGTCGTTGCAACTATTGTGACCGTTGCAGCTCTCTTATTATCAACAGGTGGCACACAACACTCTCATTAAACATAAAACCAACGAGTTTATAATGAACACAACTTGTGCAATACATAGCTCAGATGAGCTTCTAGACTCTATGCCAACGGAAGATCTTACCACTATTGCAAAAAAAGTTCTGGATAATAAAAGACTCTCCTTCGAAGAGGGCTTATATCTTCTAAACTATGAAGAAGATGCTCCAATTTTTCTTTTAGCTGACTATGCAAGAAAAAAAATATGTGGTGATACGGTCTATTTTGCGTCCACTCTGTTTGTTCACCCAACTAATCTATGTGAGCTTTCTTGTCCTATGTGTTCTTTCTATGCAAAACCTGGTTGGAAAAGTGCATGGTTTTTAACTCCAGAACAAATTGAAAATAAAATTAAAGAAAACCTTTCCAGCGAGCTTACAGAAATACACGTTGTAGGTGGCCTATGGAGGGAATGCAACTTAGATTACTACCAAGAGCTCTTTACTCGCATCAAAACAATTGATCCTAATTTACATATTAAAGCACTTACGCCCGTAGAATATGATTTCCTTGCAAGATTACATGATATCAGCGTTGAAGAGGTCTTTTCTCGCATGATGAGCTGGGGTCTTGGCTCACTTCCAGGAGGAGGAGCTGAAATCTTAGTAGAAGCAATAAGAAAACAAATAGCCCCTCAAAAGATTACCTCCGAGCGGTATTTAGAAATTCATCGAATTGCTCACTCTCAAGGATTAAGATCAAATATTACCATGCTTTTTGGACATGTCGAAGAGAATATTGATATCATTACCCATCTTTGCAGGGTACGCGCCTTGCAAGATGAAACAAGAGGCTTTCAAACCTTTATCCCTCTCAAATACCACGATGAAAATAATGCTCTTGGAAAGCGAAAGGGAAGGCTCAAAGAAAAAAACATGAAAAGAGTTTATGCTCTCTCTCGCCTTATGCTCGACAACATTCGTAACTTAAAAGTACTTTGGAACTATGTTGGGGTAAAAGATGCACAAGAGATCTTAGCTTGTGGTGCTAACGATTTTGCATCTACGTCGCTTGAAGAAAAAATTATCATTATGGCAGGTGGTGTAAAAGTTAAAATGACAAAAGAGCTTATCTCTAAGTTTATTGAAGAGGCAGGGCGCGTCCCTAAAGAGATCCATTCTGGCTTTGATTACACAGAAGAAGATCGTTAACTCATGCTTCGTTTAGGCTGTATTAATTACATTAACACATTACCCCTCTTTGCTGCTATCTTGCATGGTCATGTAAAACTCTCAGATGTAAAAATAACGCTCGCTCCTCCAGCAAAACTTAACCAAATGCTACTTCAAGATGACTTAGATATATCTTTGATCAGCAGTATTGAGTTTTTAAAAAATAGAGATCATCTTCAACATGTCTTTCCCTTTGGAATCGCTGCAAAACAAGCTGTACAAAGCGTTCTCTTATTTCACAGGGAACCAATTAAGCTTCTAAACAAAAAAAAAGTTGCCCTAACAGAAGAGAGCGCAACCTCTGTTGCTCTTTTAAAAATCCTCTGTAAACACTACTGGAAATGCACTCCCTACTTTGAAATAATCGATCCAAACATCCCTATAGAAACTTATGATGCTTATCTACTTATCGGTGACAAGGCCTTGTTAGCAAGACAAGAAACCTCCTTTCAAATGACCGATCTTGCGAACGCATGGTTTCAATTTACTGATCTCTTCATGCCCTTTGGTATACTCGCAGCAAAAAAAACTCTTTCGAAAGAGATCCTATCAAAATGTAAACTTGCTCTATATGAATCACTAAAATGGGGACAAGAGCACGTAAACGAAGTTATCTTACTTGCTACAAATCAGCTCTACCCAGGCTCTACCCAAAAAAACGATTTAAAAATACGGATATCAAATTATTTTGATCTTCTAACCTTCATCTTTAACAAAAAAGAACTCGCAGGACTGGAAAAATTTGCAACCTATGTACGATAAAAACGCACCTACAACAATCCAAACAATGTTTGACTCCATTGCTCCCTCTTATGATAGAGCAAACCAAATACTATCCTTTGGTATGCACTCATTTTGGAATAGATCTCTTGTACGACATCTAAAACAAAAAAAGCCTGCTAAAGTCTTCTTAGATTTATGCTCTGGAACGGGTGAAATTGCATTTGCTTATCTAAAAAACCTTCAAAGCCCACCTAAAACCTATTTATTAGACTTTTCTGCTTCCATGCTCGCTATTGCTAAAGAGAAAGCAAAAAAACTCAAAACAACACGTCATCTTCACTATATTCAAGGCGATGCAGAAAAAATCAACCTTAAATCAGATAGTGTCGACCACATTTCTATGGCTTATGGCATCCGCAACATTAAAAACCCCAATAAATGCATCAAAGAGGCTTTTAGAGTTTTAAAAAATGGAGGACGCCTTGGAATATTAGAGCTTACACGTCCAAAAAATGGACTTATTCGTATGCTACATTCTTGCTACCTCAAAGGCTTTCTTCCTATTATAGGAAAATATGTAACCTCAAATAAAAATGCCTACAATTATTTATCCTCAAGTATCGCATCTTTCTTAAGCCCCTCAGAACTAGAAAAAATTCTCAAAGAAACAGGCTTCGCAAAAATTGAAACCATTCCTTTACTTGGAGGCATTGCTACGTTGCTAATTGCTTCAAAATAGCTCAGAATATTATGTATAAATATCTAGTCCTCATAATTTACCTTTTAAGCTTTTCTTCTCTTGAAGCGCAAAAGTGCTATAATTTAAAATCTCTAAAGGCTGAAATTTTATATAAAACACGAGCTGGTAACCTCAAAGGTGCAATAGACGTCTACAAAACCTATAGATCGCAAATAGATGGAGATGACTTTGAACTTTTACAGCAAATTGCTTTTACAACACTTGAACAAGGTTATCGCTCTAAAGATCCTCAGGAGCAATTTTTAGCGATCTATGGTGCTGGAATGGCAAGATCTTCTCGGATGCTCTATATTTTTGAGCGTGGCCTTAGCAATGAAGACCCCAAAATTCAACTGGCTTCTCTCTACTTTCTAAACGATTTACATGATGATAGGGCTGATGAATTGGTCAAAAAAGCTATGAGCTCAAACTATGTTGTAATACGCTTAGAAGCTGCAAAGATGCTTGCTGCAAAAAAAGATCTCAATGCAGCTTTGCAAATTGAGGGGCTCATGTGCAAATTAGACCCCGTGCTTCTACCCTTATTTCCTCCTCTCTTTGCTCTTGCAGGAGATACTTATTCTACAATTATGCTTAAAAAATTCTTGTCCGATCCCAACCCAGAACTGCGCCTTGCAACTATCTTATCCATCATTGACTACAAACGAGATGATTTGTTGCCAAGGCTCCGTACACTTGCAATCCACGGTAATCATGAAGAGCAAGAAGCCGCATCTTTTGCTCTTGGAGAGCTAAAAGATAGAGGTTCTTTGAAAATACTCGAAACTCAGAGCAAATGTAACAAAGAATCTGTAAGGCTTGCAGCCCTTCTTTCCTTGTATAAATTAGGAGATATAAAAGTTATAGACTGCATAGCAAAGCTTGCACTTCAAGGAAATATTTTTGCAATTTCTGCTCTTGGCAACCTTCCTGAAACGGAAGAATTACTCTTTTTGCTCTCAAAAAATGCAAACATTACTGTTCGCTTTAATGCAGCTCTTGCTCTTTTGCAAAAAAGAGATGCTAGGTGCACGCAAGTTCTTTTAGAAATTCTTTTAAAAGACTCAAAAGACCTTGCAGTTATTGAGTACCCCTCTCCTGGTTTTGTCATGAGCGCCTGGAGAGTTGTACATTCAGCAAGTGCTCGTGTTGATCCTACCTCCCAAGAAGCAGAAATACTTACTACTACAAAAGATAAAATACTCTCTGCAACCATAGATCTTCCAACAGAAGACTTTTTTAAACTAGCAGCTATCTTATTAGACACGAATGATCCAGAACTTGTTCCCACATTGATTAGCCTTATAGAGAGTTTAAAGAGCACACAAGCAACAGAATTTCTTGTAAAGGAATTGCAAAGAGCAGGAGCTCCTCTTCTTCGCTCTTACTGTAATCTTGCCCTATTTCGCTTGAGAGAACCTGGCCCTTACGCCGAATATGTTAGAGCTTGGGTTAAAGAACTTAGGAATATTGACTTAATCACTTTTCGCCCTTTCATGCCAAGAACAAGAGGTGAAAGTAGTTATGCCCTGACTCCAGGAGAAACCTCTAGACTATTTGTAGAGGCACTAACAGCCCTTTCAAATCAAAAAGATCCAGAAGCAATCGATGCCCTTCTTACTGCCATAAGTGGTGGCTATCCAAGTAATCGCTATGCTCTTGCAGGACTCCTAATTCGTGCAACGGAATAATACTTTGCAACTAATTTATACTTTTATCTATAATAACCCGTTAACTTTAAAAATTAAGGTTGTTAATGGCTATAGAAATAGACTATTCGAGAAGAAGTCAACAAGAGATCCCTCTTAACCAAACGCAAAGCTCTCACAATGACCCCTCTCCTTTGAATAAAACCATCTCTCTCGTTGCAAATCATACTCTCTCAAATGCAACGACTATTAGTACAACGGCAAAACCCCAGCTTCGTAACAGAGTCAAATTTGCAGCTTACCTAACAGCTTTTGTCACCCTTTTACCACTTACTCTTTGGGCAACTATTGCTTATGCAGTTTACAAAATTACAATAAAAGCAAAGTCACTACCTAACGTAGAAAAAGCCAAAGCATTTTGGGTCGATATATGGAAACAAACTCAAGCTCCCAATAAAAATCAAAAACTTTCTAATTTGGGGCTAACCCACTCAGAACAAGTGCTTATACAGATAATAAGCACTTACACAAACACGCCTGAATTATTTTGCGAATTTTTAAAAGGAGCCTACCTTCATTTTGCCGATGATGGCCAATGTTACGAAACGCTTGCACGTGAGACAAATAAACATAAGCGCTTCTCTTCGCATAAGAGCTTAAGCCAGCAATATGCAATAAGAGGACACTTTGTAAAAGAAGCTCTCTTTGGAACAATCAAATGCGGTAATAGAGTGCATTCATGGATCCAACTAGAAAGAGTGCCCTTAAGTATACGTCCAGCTCATTTTGCAGGTCACTTTATCCATTATATGGAACACTTACAATCAGGGCTAAACATAGGTCCTTACGGTACTTCAGTGCATACTGACAATCAACCTCTTCTTTTAAAATAATCTTTATAATTAATTAACGTCAAAGATTTACAATTAGCCTACATAAAAACAAATGTAGAGATCTATCTATGACAATAAATTCTATAGAGAATAATAGTTCAAATACAACGACCGATAATCTTAAAATTACAGATAACACCCTTTCTTCGGTCGATAAAACAATTATTGCTATTGCACAAGAAAAATCGCAAGAGTCATCCCCCATCATCACAAAAGCTAAGCCTCGCCTTCTCAATAAAATAAAATATGCAGCCTATCTTACAGGTTTTATCACCTTTCTTCCCTTAAGCATTTGGGTAACTATAGCTTATTTTATTCATAAAATTTTTGTAGGAACAAACTCTCTACCCACTGTAGTAGAAAACAAAGAATTTTGGCTTGATGTATGGGAGCAAATAAAATCTACTGACTCACTCGAGCCTCATGCACCCATCATTGGACTAAACAAGGAAGAAAATGATCTCTTTCATACGGTAAAGCATTACATAGAAACACCAGAACAATTCTGTGAATTTTTAAAAGGAGCCCATCTATGCTTCGATGATGGGGGTAAATGCTATCAAACACTTTGTAATGAGACAAATAAACACACACGCATCTCCTCTCATAAAAGTTCAAATCAACAATACTCAATCAGAGGAGACATTGTAAAAGAAGCTCTCTTTGGAACAATTATAATTGATGGCAAAACATGTTCTTGGATCCAATTGGAAAAAGATCCTGCTAACAAAAATCCCATCTGCCTTGCTGATCACTTTATAAGCTACATGAAGCACCTGAGAACAGGAAAAAACATAGGTCCTTATGGCACTTCGGCACATACAGACGCTCAGCCGCTCCTCTTATCCGAGCAACTAGCAGTAGTGTCCTAAAAATCGGAACCCATCCGCTTATCTCTTGCCTCTAACCTTATAAAAACAGTACCAGAATTCCACTCTTCGAGCGTTATGTGCTCTTCACTATAAAAGGCTCGTCGCTTAAAGGGCTGCTTTACTATTTTTTTGTGGGTATTTTTTTTTCTAATCACTGACCTTTTCATAAACCACCTCCTTGCCTCATTATGATTTAAAATTATTTATATTTCAAGTCATTATAATCATGCCTCTTTGTTTATTTATAAATTAGAATAAGCGTATACTAGAGTACATTAAAAATTTAATTTTATAGATTTTAATGACAAAAAAATAGCAAAGAAATAGAATAGGGTTTTACTTTAAATTAGATATAATAAAAAATAAATACGAGAAGATCAAAATGAGTAGTAATATTGGAACAAGTAGTTCTTCGTTGCCCGTAGATAAGAACTACACAACACAACAGTTTGCATTAAACGTTAACAATCCCATCACCGAACAAGCTCTCAAAGCCCTTGGTATTATTATTGAGAGACGAAAAGAAAATTCCGTTGATCTACGGTTTCCCAAAGAGATCTCCATAATAACTACTAAAAATCAAGCTTCCTCCTCAGGAAAAACCTCATTGACAATTAATCACAGCGTACTTGGAATTCTTGGGAAAATCGAAAATGACACTACACAAAATCAAAATGCTGTACTAACTCCAGAATACGATTTAGACAGCTTGCATGAAAAGTACAACTGGTCTGATGATTTTTTTAGTCTTATCAAAAAAAAGGGTATAAACACAACCAAAGTCAATATAGTCTGGTATTGGCTAATAGATTATTATGAAACCAATCCAACTCTTAAACTACCACCTGAATGGAAGAAAGATCTTTTTATGATGCTTGCTAATGCCTATAATTGGGGTCTTAGTTCAGCAGAACAAGTCAACTTATCGCCTGAAGGAAGTCCATCAGCACTTACTCTCTTGGACTCGTTTGAAGAAAATATAGTAAAAACTATTCAGCAGCATATTGAAAACCCTCCCTTTACATTATCAGATTTTAATTCCTGTATTGCAAACCGGTTAATAGAGCTTGATCTATCAGAATTTCAAAGAGAAAGTGCAGAAAGGATCATTCTTTCTTTTGTAGAAGAAGATAACCTAGTACTTGGCTCTACAAAAATATCTATAGACAGACCTACTTTAGTTGCTCAAATTGAAGAACAATGGCAAGTTCAGCAAGGCATAAAATACACCTTCTTGGCAGAAGAAGAAAAAGAAATCAAGGGCATACAAGAAAAACTAGACGCGCTAAAAGAGCAACCAACAAGCAAATTGAAAACAACAAAAGCAAGCAATCTCTTTAAAGAATCCTTAAAGATTCAAGCGTTTCAAGAACTTGCTTGCTGCCTGTTATTAACAAATCCTGTTGGATTGAGAGAGATTTCAGAAAGCTCTCCCCAGCTTACAGAATGGCACATAGAGGCACTAAAGACAATTTTACATATACCTCTCAATAAACCCCTCCCACAACTCATACAAAATTATGCAAAAAAATTAATTCAAGAGAATCTCTTAAAAGGCGATTTATCTACAATTAAAAAAATCACCATAGTACATGAAGCAGTTTTTAACAATTATAAAATTATTAGCGACTATTTAGATGGTGATATTTCATCCTCTCAAGAACAGTTAAAATCAATTATCATTAAAAAAGAAGGTATTGAAGAATCTGACATCGAGTGGTTGTGGGTTCATGTTATTGCAAAGTATATATCCCCAATAGACTCTGAAACGGATTCGGAGGAAGTAACAAGCGCAATTAGAGTAGATTGTCTATTAAATAATATTCAACAAACGCCTGTAGCGACAATACATCCATTCCAAATCAATTTAAGCTTATCTGAAGAGCCTTCCTATTCGTCTACAAACATATCTACAAGCTCTTTTTCTTTAGTACAACCTATAAGAACTACTTTAGAAGAACGAGCAAACTCTATGATCGACTCATTTTTTTCAATCAAAGCTGCTCGGTCGGGTGCGCCTTGCAGTTGCCAAGATGTTGCGAGAATTTTCAAATTTTTTAGCGAAAAGAAATTAAGCCAGCAAAAGCTATTACAAGCTTATCTTTCTTTTATGGCTAATTCTCCTAATAGCTACGTTAAAAAAGAAGGAACATGCAAATGGGAAAAAGATATACAATATCTTACTAATATAGGCGCTTTTAAAGAATTAACTTCAGAAGATCAAGAGATTTTGAGTCTAGCACAAACCACAATGTTAAAATCTTCGACACCAGAATCTGTTCCACCTTCAGTACCATCTCCAGAAGAAGCTTCTTTAGTAGATTATTCCTTACTTAACACATTTACAACCTACATCCAAGAGGGGGTCGATCGCGTTTTCAAAGAGGCCTTAGAAACAGCCTCTGATCCTAACAATCCTTTGGATCCTCTAGAGATAGATCTCTTAAAAGAAGTCATAGATACTGAGGCAGATTCCATACAAGATTTTCTTAAAAACTATAAAAAAGGCTGGGATTTCGATGTAAATAATTATGAAGTACGCCATACAGCACTTATAGAAATGCTTTGTACTTATCTATTACAATATGAAAAGAAAGGTCATTTTAGTAAAAATCAAGAAAAAATAGCTATTGAAGCTCTCTCCTTTCTATTACTTTATTTGGAGGTCGAAAAGAACCCTAAGTCTATTAATGACTTAATGCAGGCGCAAGCTATATACAGAGAGACTTTAGAAAGAATACTCGGAAATGTATCACGAATGATTTTCAAAGAACATTGGAATGATCTTTTTGTTGACCAAATAGAGCTCAATCGCTTTATAGAAAATCGTATTGACTGTCTTATGGCTATAATAAACTTTCCAGAAATACAAACTCGTCTACCACTTGCCACCATTATAACCAAGTTAGCTGAACAAGAAAACTTATCCCCTGAAGATGCTTTAGGTAAATGGATTTCTGAGTTTAAGTTGGAAATGGTTAAAAATCATAGAACTCTTAATCAAATTTTTGATGACTTATGCAAGCGTCTTCTTAACAAAGAGTTAATGCCAATTTCGATAGAAGCTGCCAGAGACATCTTGATAGACAAGAGTAACGTATCAGCAGACGACATTAAAATGTTTTTTCAACCCTCTCTTCCTATGCCAAAACCCCATTCATGGGAAGAATACGTATTGGATACTAAAGCAATCATTGCTCGGATGCGCTATCTGCAAATATACACGCAGGGGAGCAGTGCACCTGAACAGCTCGTTCCCACTATTCACGAACAAGCACTCGCAAATCTTGCTTGTTGCCTATTGCTAAAAAATAATGTTGGATTCGAGGGGACTTCAGCAGATTCTTCCGATCTTCCGCCTCAGCATGTAACTGCATTAAAATCAATTTTAGAAATACCTGATACAGATCCCCTTCCAAAAGCAGTATCAGAGTATGCTATTGAATTAATTCGAAGCTCCTATAATGAGATAAGAAACACTTCTTCAACCAACCTAACATTTTCAGAAGTTGCAACAGCATTTGCTATAAACCAGGCAATTTTTCATAACCCTAGAATTGTGTCTAGCTATTTGATAGATGGGGATATTGATGTTTCTGTCAAATTATTAAAAGATGCTCTAGGAATGAGAGAGAGTGAGATGGATCCGTTGTGGAGAAAAGCCATTGCTAAATATACTGCGTTAGATAGAGAAAGTTTTGCTGACTTATCAGAAGCAGTAAGCAAGACAAGAGTGCTATGCCTAAACTTTTTTAAGAGTGATTCAGAAATTATTAGCGCAATCAAATTATACTTCTCACCAGAAGCTGCTTTGCTAGGTGCTCCTAGCAATATCGATGACATAGAATTCATTTTTATTACGTTGGCACAACTAGGTTACATTAATCAACAATCTAATACACCATTCGAAGAAGCCTTGTTAGATGCTTATCTATCACATCTCATTTTATCTTCTGATTCCTATGAGCTCAATGCAGATTCAACTTATAAATGGCAAACTAGCATAAGAACGCTCTTTCAATACATTTGCCCTAAAAGTATAGCTTCATTAAAAGGAATAAAGCTTGCCATGGTGCTAGGTGCACTTCCTTCTGCACGGCAAGCTCTTATCAAAGACGCATTACAAGATAAACTGGGCACAGATTGGGAAGCATTTAAGGAGGTATTCGATATAATGCTGTTGTATCCTCTATCTAGGCCTGGAGATATATATAAATTTAATCATAACACAAATCAATGGGAAATAAACTCTATACCTCCTGAACAATCTAAGGCATTAGTAAACTATTTATGGGACTCTGATAAAAGTGCTTTTTTATTAGCCATTTACAAGAGTAACAGCGAACTTATAACCTTTTTACAATCTGTATGGATTGACATCCAAATACAAAAAAAACAGATCGATAAAACGGCCTTACTTTTACAGGCAGAAGAAAGATACTCTGACAGGCTAAAAGAGATTTCAGAAGAGCCTGACTTCACTGATGAAGATAAGGAATTTCTAATCCGAAAAGAAATGCTGGGTTCAGAAGAACATGTTCATAAAGAATACCTTAGACAAACGGTTTTAACACAATCGTGTGAAGCATTGAAAAAAAAGAAGGTTTTAAGAGAATTGTTGAGTGAGTATCATCCCGATCGAAGTAAGGAGTCAAGTAGGTTGGCCAACGCAATTTCTACGGCACTCCGAACTCTTTTACCTTAATAAACGCGGGTTTTGGATAAGAATTTTCTTGTAACGTATTTATACATAATATGTTAATTCTTTATTTTTGGTCTAATATTCCACAAATATGGGCTGACTATAACTTTGAAGAACGGCCTCATAATAAATTAACGCCAGCTCGATTTTCAACTATCTGCTAATCAATAACTTGAATAGTTAAAACACGGAGACGCGGAGACACGGAGACTTATAATTTATCATTTATGATGCGTTCTACACCGTTTTTTACTTGTTTATTGCCAAAATTAA
>JARLHF010000044.1 GCA_031292375.1 Chlamydiales bacterium | reverse complement strand
TGCAACGTACTCGTTGAAAACGCTATCACAAAATATACATAATAATTTTTTGCATTTTACGTTAACATGTCATTTCTATGAGAAGAATTTTCTTATAATTTCCTATTTTCTTTCGTAAAACATCCCGCTCCTAATTGCTGTTACACTATCCAATCTATCAAATTTTTTGATTAAGGGCTCTATACTGAACCAGAGTAAGTAAGTCAGTATATTTACGAGTAGGCTCAAGCATCATCACTCGAAGAACAAATGTACGATTATTCAAAAGCGCCCTAAAATACTCTGAATTTTTAATAAAAGTTTTCATCTGCTCATCACTCCAGACGCATTCCTTTCCATCATCACCATAACTATAAAGAACTCTTATGTGCTCTGGATCAATACCCTCTAGGCTTATTTTTTGTAATACATCGCTTAAAATCATCTTAGGATAGTTTTTAATTACATCTAGAAGCCATTGATTAAATTCTTTTCCATCTTGGCTAAAAACAAGTTGATAAGCTTCATTATAACGCAATAGCTCAACAACATAACGATCTCTTATCTCTTGCCTAAATAGCTCTGCAGCCCCCGAAGTAAAAAGTTTTAATCGATCTTCTTTGCTCATCTCCATAAAGTTAGCAGATTCATATTTTTCATCTAGCAACCATGAATAATCCTTCCTATTACATAAAGCCTTACTCCAATTTACTTTACCCCATTCTATCTGATCTAACACTCTGGAAAAATTAAAACTAGTGCATTTTTTCATTTGATCTAACAATTCTTTGTCAAGTCTTACACTATCTCCAAATGGCTTAAATAAAGCTTGATGAACCATATTTCGTTCAATTAATGCGTTAAAGTAGCGACTTTGCATATCTTGACTCATGTATTTAAAAGTGTGTGCATCACGTATTTTTAAAAGATTTTTTTTGCAATTAAAACACCTTTGAATCACTGCATCCCAGTAACGAGATAGCATATTTTCATCAACCTCTGAAACATCAATTTTACTAAAAAACTTTAATAGAACTTCTATACTATTTTCAAAAAAAGTTGGGTCATGAGGCTGCTGATTGTTACATTTTTCAAAATAAGCTTTTCTTTGCTCTTCTGTAAAATCGTTTGCCACTTGCGTTGGCAGAAATTTTTGAAGAAATTCTCGACTTAGTTCATTACTAATACGCGTTATAGAAATTGCTTGAATCTGTGCTTTTGATAACCATTGAATATTTTTTTCAGAAAGGTTAGGTAAGTATGCATTAATCGTTTCAACGCTACGAAATCTCTGAAAAACCAGTAGAACTAATTTACAAATCCATTCACATAAGTTATCTTCTCTCTGAAAAATGAAGAACGGTACTTGAGAAGACATTGAGGGCGATTGAATCGCAGCAGGACCACAACACATTTTACAACTCCTTTGGGTAACAAGCATCGTTATAACTTACAAATATTAATATTTTGCAAAGAATTTAGTCAAAGCGTCTTTTTATTGCATATTTGATGTTCAATCTGATACTGTGCGATTAGTCATGCAAAAACTTTAAAATAGGAACTAAAAATGATTGCACTTATCATCATTCTTGCCATCATTGTTATTATTGTACTTTGGATTTGGGGTCTTTATAACAGACTTGTATCTCTTAAAAACCAAGTAAAAAATGCTTGGAGCCAAATCGATGTACAACTACAAAGGCGCTACGACCTAATCCCCAACCTCATTGAGACTGTCAAAGGATACATGACTTATGAGAGATCTACACTAGAAGCTGTAATTAATGCTCGCAATACTGCAGCAGGAGCTCTTGACAAGCTAAGTAAAAGTGGCGGCCCTACTGAAGGCTCCATGAAAGAACTTATTGCTGCAGAGAGTACTCTAAAAGGATCTGTAGGGCAGATTTTTGCTCTTGCAGAAAACTATCCTCAATTAAAAGCAAGCGAAACCATGCAAAAATTACAAGAAGAACTAAGTTCCACAGAAAATAAGGTAGCCTTCTCAAGACAAGCTTATAACGACTGCGTTATGATCTATAACATAAGCCAGCAGCAATTTCCAGCAGTACTTTTTGCAGCAGCTTTTGGGCATAAACAAACAGATCAATTCACTGTAGATGCAGAAGAGGCAAGAAAAGCTGTCAAAGTGAAGTTCTAATATGGCAATGAACTTTTGGGAAGCGCAAAAAAAAGCTAAAGCAAGGACAGGGCTTTTTATTACGGCCTTTATCATTTTAACTTTTATTGTAGCCATACTTGCAGAAGTTGCTCTTCGCTATTTCGCTGGAGAAAATTACAATCCACCCTACCCCTACTTTGGCCTTATCTTTTTAGGCATTACATTTTTAACAGCAGGTTTTCAGTACTTTTCTTTTAGCTTATATGGGGGAAGATATGTTGCAGAGGCAGCAGGAGGAAGAGAAGTCTTTTCCGATACACGCGACCTAAAAGAGCAGCAACTAAGAAATATTGTCGAAGAAATAGCTATCGCATCTTCTGTTCCCACACCCGAAATCTTTATCATCGAATGCAGACAAATTAATGCCTTTGCAGCAGGTCTTAAAAAGGAAAAAGCTGCAATCGCTGTAACTCGAGGAGCACTCATGAGCCTCAATCGCGATGAGCTTCAAGGCGTTATTGCTCACGAATTTGGTCATTTACATAATGGAGATATGAAAGTAAGTACCAGGCTTGCTGCCATGGTAATGGGTTTTTTTATCATTTTTTATATTGGCATACGCCTTTTAGAAGGCTCATTTTTTGTTCGCGGTGGAGACAATGATCAACGAGGGGGTGGTGGCAATAGTGGTCAGCTCATCGCCCTTGCAGGACTCATCTTTATCGTTGCAGGTCTTATTACTTGGTTTGCAGGATCTGTCCTTAAGAGCTTTATCAGTAGAGAACGCGAATATTTAGCAGACGCTTGCGCCGTTCAATACACAAGAAATCCAAATGGCCTTGCAGGAGCTCTAAAAAAGATTAATCAAGCAGAGGTAAGAGATATGCCAAAATCGGGCATTGCTTACTCTCATCTTTATTTTGATGACAGATCTTTTTGGAACATGCTCTTTGCAACTCACCCTCCTATTGAAAAAAGAATTGCTGCAATTGAAGGAAAAACTTATTTTCCAGAAGAATCTGATAGTCAGAAATAAGTTACAAGGTTTGCTGAAAGAGCATCTGTATATGGAGAAACAGATGGGTCATAGCGCTTAATATAATAGCGAGTTGCATCTATGCGCAGTCCGAGCCAATCGATAAATTTATATTCGATAACAGCCCCTACATTAAAATCCATTCCAGCCTTATTACGAGAAATGGTTATATAACCGGGTGCCGAACCAAGAAGTTCAACTACTAATGGAGGGCTTGAAAGCGATCCTTTAGAGTGGTAGTAATGTATACCGGCAAGCAAAGATAAAGACAAGCCTCCAAAATGCACTGAGAATCTACTTCGTAAAGGCACTACATAATTACGATAATGACCCTTGCATACTAAAACACCATCCAGAATCCGCTCACCTACACGCTGTTTATTTAAGTCAACATATCCAAGCTCCAGTCCAAACCAAGGGATAAACTCATACCCAAGAAAAGCTTGCCAGCCCAAACTATTTGAATGATCAGCACCCTCAGTCGGTAAAAAAGGAGTACCAAGACCTACTGTCACCTCAGATGTCCTATAACGATCATCAAACAGACCTGTATGTACAATGCCTGCAAACACGTACCAAGGATCACAAGAAGAGTTGCATTGCACTTCGCAAGAATTAAATGAACATACAGGGTACGCCTCAACCGAGGCTACCCACGATAACAAACACACTGCTATAGCATAAAACACGGATATAATTCTTTTCATATTAAAAGTACGTCACTAGGTTAGCTGTAAGCGCATCTGTATAATCTGAGGCTTGATCATCATAATGCTTAATATAGTAGCGAGATAGATCTAATCGAAGACCAAGCCACTCAATAAACTTGTATTCAATAGCTGCACCAAAATTAAAATCCATTCCTGATTTAAAGCGAGAAATTACCGTAACACCATTCACACTAGAAAGAGATCCGTGAGAATTGTAATAATGAACACCAAACAGCGCAGATAGAGATAAATCACAAAAATGCATGGAGAGACTACCGCGCAAAGGTACTACATAATCACGATAATGACCCGTAACTACGTTAAAGTCTGCATCATCAGGAATATGCTCCCCTGTGCGTTGCTTAGCAAGATCTACATACCCAAGCTCGAGACCAAAACAGGGAATAAATTTATATCCAAGAAATACTTGCCAGCCCAGATTATTTACGCGATCATTGTCACCCAATATGATGCTTGATCTAGTTGCATCATAGCCATCTTGAAAAAGACCTGTATGAACAACACCTCCAAATAGATACCATGAGTTACAAGAAGAAGAATCATCTAAATATTGAGCTGAAGCTATAGATGAAAATAAGGACGCAGCTGCTATACCAAGTGTAAACAAAACGTTTTTCATGAAACACTCCTCAGGTTATCAAAATATATCCTCTGTACTCTCTGTGAGCACTGCAGTTAATTTAATCTGTACTGAAAGAAGCCCGCAGGGAGCACAGAGAAATATATATCTGAATAAGAAAGACACTTGCAAGCTTTTCTGTCTCCAGGAAAACTTGCAAGTGTCTACTAAAATTAGAAGTAAGTTACTAAGTTAGCAGATACTGCATCTGTATAGTCAGAAGACTTGGCATCATAGTGTTTAACATAATAACGAGCCATATCTACACGTAAGGCAAGCCATTCAACAAATCTGTATTCAATAGCTGCTCCCACGTTGAAATCCATTCCTGATTTAAAACGAGAAATTGTTTCTGTTCCAGCTACATTAGAAAGTGAACCATGAGAATTGTAATAATGAATTCCAAACAACGCAGACAATGACAAATCACAGAAATGCATTGAAAGGTTAGCGCGAAGAGGCACTACGTAGTCACGGTAGTGACCAGTAAGCAATACATCTGATTCATCGGGAACTTGCTCAGCTGCACGTTGTTTACTAAGATCGACATATCCAAGTTCTAGTGCAAAACAAGGAATAAATCTGTATCCAAGAAAAACTTGCCAGCCCCAATTGTTTGAGCGATTATCGGGAAGCGTACCGATTCTTACATGATCAGTGTTATATAAAGGAACATTGTAGCGATCATTAAATAAACCTGTATGAACAACCCCTGCAAATAAATACCATGGGTCACATATAGTTTCGCATGGTGCTGCACATGGGATGCATTCTGAAGCACAAGGTGCAGAGCATGGATTGCAAGAAGAATTGGTAGAGTCTAAATACTGTGCTGAAGCTACACATGGAAGCAAGCATACAAATGCCGCGCAAAACGTAAGCAGAGTTTTTTTCATAGGAAACGCCTTAATTTTAACTTTAGGGGACAAATAAAGCTGCCTAAAAGAACTTTAGGCAGCTTTGTAATATGAAGTAACTAATTAAAAATAAGTTACTAAGTTAGCAGTAACTGCATCTGTATAATCTGAAGATTGATCATCATAATGCTTGATATAGTAGCGAGACATATCTAAGCGAAGACCAAGCCATTCAACGAATCTGTACTCGATAGCTGCACCGAAGTTAAAATCCATTCCAGATTTAAAGCGAGAAATTGTTGTAGTTCCATCCACGCTTGAAAGTTTTCCATGTGAATTGTAGTAGTGAACGCCAAACAATGCAGATAGTGACAAATCACAGAAATTCAATGAGAAGTTTCCACGAAGAGGTACTACATAATCACGATAGTGACCGTTAACTAAGTTAAACGCTGTGTCATCAGGAATATGCTCACCCGCACGTTGTTTGCTAAGATCAACATATCCAAGCTCTAGACCAAAACAAGGAATGAACTTGTATCCAAGGAATACTTGCCAGCCCAAATTATTTGTGCGATCATTGCTATACAAAGTAGCACCAGATCTAGTTGCATCATAACGATCTTGGAAAAGACCTGTATGAACAACACCTGCAAACAGGTACCATGGGTCACATGGAGGACTTTGTTCTAGGAATGGTGGTGGTGAGCATGGACCACAGCCAGCATTTGAATACTGAGCTGAAGCTACACATGGAAGTAAGAATCCAAGTGCTGCACAAAGTGCTAATAATGTTTTTTTCATAAAAGACGCCTTTTTAAGGTTGTTTGTGAAATTACTGGGATCTTCACAAATGGTGCAATTTATTTCAAGTAAATTTACTCAATTTTTTTCATATGCGAAGAAATTAATCCGGGAAGCTTAAACATATCTATAGGCTCTGAAGAACTAAATAGACCGCTCAATGCCTTGTCAGGGTTAATTTGCCTTTTATTAGAGGAATCTTGCAAATTGTGTTTTTTAATGTATTCCCACAATTTTTTTAAAACTTCTTGTCTTGGCATCTCACTAGACCCAACAATTTTTGCAAGATCAGCAGACAATGCAAGAGATGGCATGACACGCACCTTTTTAGGTTTTTCTACATCTGATTTCTTTGCAACTTTTTTTACGCCCGTTTTAGTTGCTTTAGATTTAGTCGCACTAGACTTTGTTATAGAGGCCTTTGAAGCAGTTTTTGTTTTTTTTGCAAATCCCTTTTTCTCCTTTTTAACATAAGGAGTTCTTTCATAATTCTGATACTTAGATTCTAATAATTCCAAAGAGTTAGCAATCACGTCACACTCTGGAAAAGTAGAGCAAGAAAAGAAAATTTTTCCAAAGCGCGACTTTCTTGCTACAATGTGTCCTGGGCACCCAATTGCAGGGCACTTAGGAAGGTCTGACTCTGCAATGAGCGCTTCTCCTTTTTTAGGAATATTAACAATTCCCTTACATTCTGGATAACGCGTACAACCAAGAAAAGCGCCATACCTACCATGCCGAAGCTTCATAGGGGATGTACACACGGGACATGGCTGTTCCCAATTAAAATCCTCTGCATAATCTTGTTTATTGAAGGTAAGCTCTTCAGCTGTTGCTGAGTAATCACAATCTGGATAACGAGAGCATCCATAAAAGTACTTAGAATGCGCCCATATTTTTTGTAACTTTGAACCACATTTTGGACAATCGATGTCGGTCATTACCTTTGGCACAAAAGCTTCCTTCTCAGCAAGCTCAATCGTTGGAATAAAAACAGCCCAAAAATCACGAATCAAAGCCTTCCAATCTTTTTCCTTATCTGCAACGCGCTCTAAATCATTCTCCATTTCGGCAGTAAATCCAATATTCATCACTTGTTGAAAATTAGCTTCCAACATCTCTGCAATTACTCTACCAAGATCTGTTGGCTTAAGCCTCTGATTTTCCTTCACCGTGTAATCACGGCTCTGTATCTTGTTCATGATAGCCGTATAGGTAGAGGGCCTTCCAATACCTAATTTTTCTAATTCTTTGATAAGGGATGCCTCAGAAAAGCGAGGAGGCGGCTTTGTAAAAGATTGTTCCGATAAGATATCTTGAAGATGCAATTTTTGGTTATCTACAAGAGGAGGCAGCGTCTTATTTTCTTCATCTTTACTATCCTCATCCTCCTTCTCTTCATAAACGGCTAAAAACCCAGCAAACTTCATCGTAGAGCCAGTTGCTCTAAATAACATATCCTTATCCGTTTCAACATCGGCAGAGACTGTATCATAAACTGCTGGCATCATTTGGGAGGCAATAAAGCGCTTCCAAATCAAATCATACAAATGAAATTGATCTTTAGTTAAAAATTTACGAATTTTTTCTGGAGGATGGTTCAAATTTGTTGGACGAATAGCTTCGTGTGCATCTTGCGCGCTCTTTTTACTTGCATACACTTTTGCATCTTCTGGCAAATACTCTTTACCAAAACGCTCTAAGATATAACTACGAGCCTCTTGCAAAGCCTCTGGAGATAAGCGCACAGAATCTGTACGCATGTAGGTAATTAACCCCTCTTCCCCCTCTTCACCCATATCAATACCTTCATAAAGCTCTTGAGCAATCTTCATTGTTCTAGAAGAAGAAAAGCCATGGTGCCTACTTGCTTCTTGCTGCAAAGTAGATGTAATGAAAGGAGGAACAGGGTTTCTCTTCTTTTCTTTCTTTTCAACACGTGTAACTGTATAAGTTGCTCCATGAAGCTTTTGAAGTAAATGTTCTGCTTTATCCTTACTAGAAATAAGGTAGTAATCTTTTCCATCGACAGCTTCTTTTTCTACACGCCTGCCATCGACAGAATGAAGATAAGCTGTAAAGGCGCGCTCCTCCTTACCTGTTTTCAAAAGCGCTGTAATATTCCAGTATTCAACTGGCTTAAAGGCTTCTATTTCCTTTTCTCGATCTACAACGAGTTTTAAAGCAACAGATTGCACTCTTCCAGCAGAAACAAAGCCACCACTTGCACCCTTTCCTCTCTGCACTCTTCTATTCAAAAGAGGAGAGATTTTATAACCTACAATACGATCAAGAAGGCGTCTTGCTTGTTGCGCATTCACAAGAGCTGTATCAATTTGAGTTGGATGAGCAAGAGCATTTAAGACAGACTCTTTGGTAATCGCATTAAAAGAGGCTCTTTTTATATTTGTATTTTTTGGCAAAATGGATGCAATGTGCCATGCAATTGCCTCTCCCTCTCTATCAGGGTCTGGAGAGAGGTATACAGTGTCACAAAGCTTTGCTGCTTTCTTGAGCTTTTCAATCACATCCCTCTTCTCTGGCATTGTCACATATTCTGGCTCAAAGTCATTTTCAACATCGATACCAAACCCTTTTACAGGCAAGTCTCTGATGTGACCAAGCGAAGACTCAAATATGTAGTCAGGACCAAGAAATTTTTTTAATGTCTTAATTTTTGTGGGAGATTCCACAATGATTAATTTTTTACCCATTCAACGGCTCTCGTACTTTATAAATTTTACCAGGAAATTCTTTTATTATATTCTTTAACACTAATCCCATTAATAGGACATTTAATTTGGAAATATTAAAATTTGTTTTTAATGCAAGCTCTTCTATAGAGATTTCTTGCAAAGGCATTTGTTGCAAAAGAGTCTTTTCTTCACCATTTACTTCTGTCCGCAATATTCTTTCTTTTACGGGTTTAAAACAACCAAAAGCAAGAGCAATATCTTCTGCTCCCTCAATGAGTTTTGCTTTTCCTTGCTTAATTAGATGATGATTTCCTTTAAAATTTTCATCATCTACCCTTCCTGGGAGCGCAAAAAGAGATCTTTTCTGATCATATGCCAAATTCATTGTAATCATTGCACCACTCTTTATAGGAGCTTCTATCAAAACAGATGCAAGACTCATAGCGCTCACAATACGGTTGCGCCTTGGGAAATGCTCTTTGGCAGGAGGAAAAAATGTAGGATATTCACTGATAAGTACGCCCTTTTCACTAATTTTTCTTGCAAGCTGCACATTTTCTGTAGGATAAATATGCGCAAGCCCAGATCCAATAACTGCTATCGTTCTTCCCCTCTCTAAAGCCCCTCTATGAGCGCTTGTATCAATTCCTCTTGCAAGGCCACTTGTAACAGAAAAGCCATAATCAGTAAGCTCTCTTGCAATTTTTTCTGCCGTCTCAGCGCCATAAATTGTATGGTTTCTTGTCCCAACAACAGCTATATTCCTATCATCCTCTTCAAGAAATTCACCCTTTATATAAAGAAGAGCTGGCGCATCATGCAACTGTAAGAGGCGCTTTGGGTATCTTGCATCTTGAAAGGATAAAAGAGTCAACCCCATCTTTTTTGAAAGCTCTAAATCCCTCTCTACATTTTCTTTCTTTGGCCCCTCTTCTATCTTTGCGCAAACATTGGGGCCAAACCCTGGAAGCTGCATCCATTCATTATAAGATGCTTGAAATACACCAGAAGCAGATCCAAACTTCTTAACTAATTCACGGATCTTAACAGGACCAAGTAAAGGTATATGTGTCAATGCAACAAGAGCTTCTAATTCGTTCAAAAAAAATCCAATAACTGTACAATAAGGAGCCGTTATCATGAAAACCTTAAAGAAAAAATGCAATTAGAATATTTAGATCTAAATAAAAGAGGACTCATACCAGGTCCCTCAGAAAATGCTGAAACATTTAAAAACCGTGTTTCTACAACTCTTCTTTTAAAAAAAGAATTAACAGAAAAAAAAGAAGCACTACCCATCGAGGGTAATTCTTTTGAAGAAGCTTTAACTATTACAGAACAACTCTATGATATAAGACCTGATTGGCTTCCTGCTTTCTACTCTAATAAGGGTCTTATGTTCTTTGAAGGGGGGGCTACTTGGATTACTAAAGAGGGCCTTCCTCTTATTCATTTAAGATCCTCTTTTAAAAAAAAGAAATGCCTTCTTGGAATCTATCATGAAAAGGAGTTACTTGCGCACGAAATGATCCATGCAACAAGATCGGCCTTTTCAGAGCCTATTTTTGAAGAATTTTTTGCCTATAAAACATCCAACAAGTCTTATCGTGCCTTTTTAGGAACACTTCTCAGATCCCCCATGGAAGCTTATCTTTTTCTTGGAACGCTTTGGCTCTCTTGTATTTTTCTATTTTTTGGATTTCTTGAGCCAATGCTTTTACCCCTTGGCTTAGTAAGTTTTGCCCTTATAAGAAGCATAAAATGTAAAAACGCTTACAACAAAGCCAAGATGGCATTAATGCAGATCTTCAAAGAAGAAAAAACAGTAAATGCCATCTTATTTCGCTTAACAGATAAAGAAATTCTCTTATTTTCCAAAATTTCTTCTACAAAAATCCTCTCTTACATCATAAAAGAGCCCTCTTTGCGCTGGCAAATCATGCGAGCTTTCTATCTACACTGATTTGCGCCAACGATTAAATACAGTCGAACTAAAGTCCTCAGGAGGCTTTGTCGAAGTAGAACGCCTAGCCTTATGGCAGTGCTCTTGTGGGTTATACTCTGTATAAGCATACCAGCAATCTGCTTGTAATTGCGCTAAAATCTCTTCGCCAAGTTGCGGTTCTTGAATATGACAGGAGATGTCTTCGTCGGCATAGATAACACACTCCTTTGGCAACTGCAAAAGCATAGAAGCTGAAAGCTTTAGATTAGGACATTGATGCATAACCAAAATGCGCAAATTTGGCAGGTTTAAAATGGAGTTTGGCAATGATTGCAATCCCTTACTACCACTAACAAACAATATTTCTAATCTTTCAAAAATAGATAAATTAAAAAGATCTGGTAAGCTTGGAGCCTCGTCTACATCAAGGTGCAACATGTTCTTATCTGAAATTGCAAATTTCTCAATACTGCTTTTAACAGCTATTGGCAAAAACATTGCGTCCCCTATACTGCGCGCCCAAGCATCTACTATTTCTCTTGTTTGCGCATGAGTACGTTGTACAATCTCTATATATCTAGCATAGGCATGCGTAAAATGACTTTCCACAGAACTAGGAAGCATTATAACCTTTCCTTCGTGCATAGTTGGATAGGTTAAGGGCAATGTTGGCAAAGCTTTTGTTAAACCATCATAGCGCTTTTTAAGTAGATCTTTATCCCTACTAGCAACTCGAGGTTCTGAAATGACAAGTCTTGATGTACTAGCCCCCCCTACACCAAATGATGCAAGATTCGCAATTCCCATGGTCGATGATGTAGCTGGTTGTTGCATAGCTAAAGGCGGTAATGTAGCTGGCTGCGATATTATCGGGGCTTGATATGGGGCTGAGGACTGTAATGGTTGAGGCGTGATGGCTAAACTTCCTACCCCCACATTCCCTATTGCAGAAGCTAAAAAAGATGGTTGCTGCACAGCAGCTACATATCCCGAAGTAGAGCAAGAAGCGCTCGCTGCCGCTTGCTGCTGCGCATGCACTGCATTTGTATATGCCTGGGAAACTGCCTGAAAATGCTCAGGAGAAGCCTGTGGTATACGCCCCTCTCTAATTTGTACCATTAAAAAATAGGTATAACCAACCTCATCCTTAGATACCGCATCACCAAGGTATGACTGATAAAGATTATCGATATTACTATAATAATGATTTACTACACTCATAGGATCAAAACTCATAACTTAACTCCTTAAATTCAAATAATTTTTAATTATTAATCTAAATGCTCTATTCTGTATTGCCTGTACCAGATGCAAAATCCATTGCAACTGGAGGAGGCTGCTCTATTACAGACAGATCTTCTATTGTACATTCACTCTCTTCCATATCGCCTATACCAGATGCAAGGCCCATCGTAACCAAAGGAAGTTGTAATATACGACTTAAAAGCTCATTAGAGATATGAGCTATTATATCTCTGGAATCGTTAGTATGGGCATCCATAGCTTTAACTATTTTATTTTCCAGTACACTCTGATCTATTACAACCAGTTGCAATGCCACTGAAGGTTTATGAGAGACCAAAAGTTGTGTTACTTGCAGCCCAGTACTCGTTACATCTTCTTGGAAACTTACCGGAGAACATCTGGGAAAACTCCGTACACACCCATTCCTGATTTGTTCCTCTGAGAAACAGGCATAGCCAACACAATCCTTGGATATACTATCAATAGAGCATGCATCATAAAGGCCTTCGAAAGCTCCACAAAAACTCTTTACTGCACCATTTGCAGGATTGATACTCACAACGCTACCCTCTTAAATTCAATAAAACTAAGACCCAGTTCTTAGTGATTCCACAACTACTTGAGACTCACGATCAACATGAATTATGAGGCGAGCGCGTTGCGAATGTGTTAATACAATCTTCAGATTAGGGCATCCTTTTGCATTTATTTCCTGTAATTTTGGAAGTGCAAGAACAGAATCTGGCAGTGATTTCAATTCTGAATTACCACTAATATTTAATACTTCTACTCTATCGCAAATACACTGTAATTTAAAGAGATCTGGTATGCTTGTATGCCGACCTACTTGAAGAGGCAAGACACTTACCCCTTCCAACCGTGTAAATATTTCTGTGGTTTTCTTAATAGCATTCCATACTTCTTCATCTACTTTACCACCCATTTCTTGTTTCCAAAGCTGCAGCAAAGCAGCTGGTTCATCACTACCAACAGCAACAAGAGATGCAACAGAAGCAGGTAGCTGCTCCGTTACAGACAGATCTTCTTGCTGCATTGCACACAAGTGCTTTTCTGTATTAGCTGTGCCAATACTAGATGCAAGACTAACTGAAGGAAGTTGTAATGCACGTAGCAGTGATGTTAAACGGGAAACGCTTATCTTTATTTGCAGTTTTGCGTAAAATGCATTTGCACGCGCTTGAAAAATTTTCCGAGAGTCCTCACAAAGAGGATTAAAAGACGTAGCATCTATTTGCATCATTAAAGAATTCATGCGACTTAAAAGATCATCAAAACCATAATTATCTTTTAATAGTGCAGCATTAAGATCTGAAAAAATATTGCTGTTATAACAACTTACCTCGTTCATGGAATGGACAGGACTTACACTCTCAGCTAAGCAAAAAGTATCCTCTATTACTCGTGGCTTTTTTTGATACTCAGCTGCATATATCTGCAAAATTTCCTGAAAGTGCTCGAAAGGCAGGTTTAGGCCATTATCATTTATTTGCGTCATTAAAAAATCAATACGATTTAAAATATCACCAGTGACATGAGCATCTAAAACTGCAACTATCCCCGCTGAAACTTGATCTATTCTCATTGATGGTGCTGAAAGTGCAGCATAAAGGGCCGAACCAACGCTCTTATTATAATAATGACTTATTATATTCAAGAACGTATCAGAAGCAGGTAGATTTTCCTGTCGTATTGTACGCACGCCTTCTATATTAACTGCACTTACACCAGATGCAAGGCCCATTACAAATGGAGAAGGCTGTAATGTAGGTGGTTGTGATATTGAACGAGAAGCAGGTGTTTTTATCTGCATCATTAGAGGATCAATACGACTTAAAAGATTGCAAGAAATTTGAGCATCTAACACCCTATTAAAGCTCAAAACAATACTCTCATTATAATAACAATCTACTATATCCATGAAATTGTTAGCTATACCCGCTGATGATGCGGTATCTTGTAATTCTGCAGGCGATACTCGTAAACTATGTGTGCTATTGATACTTAATGCATGACCATTATTTTCAACAAGAGTTGCTGGACCTGTTGTAGCTGGGTGCAATACCACTAGAGGTTGATGAGAAGCCAAAGGTCGTATTACGTGCCCCTGCGCGTTCATTACATGTGCATATATCTGGGAAATTACCCGAGGACGCCCATCTCTGATTTGCTCTGCTGAATTAGAGCATACATCATAAAGGCCTTCGGTAGCTCCACAAAAACCCTTTACCACATTATTTTCAAGATGGATACTCACAACTTAACTCCTTAAATTCAAATAATTTTTATGATTTTAAAAACACTCTATGTCACGATCCGCATAAATGAAAAATGTTGGCGGCAATCTTGAAAGCATTTCTGCTGAAAGCTTTAGTTTAGGACATCTACTTATATCTATGCTTTGTAAAGCTGAAAGACAAAAAAGAGAGTTGGGCAATGATTCTAATTCTGAGTTACCACTAACATCTAAATGTTTTAATCTATTTGAAATAGATAGTAATTCAAAAACGTCTGGTAAACTTTTATGTTCCCCTACTGCAAAAACTAACTTTTCTACTTGCGACTTTATAAATGAAACAACATTCCTTTGGATAGAATCCAATAAATCTGGGGCTATTATATCTATTTCTTTTCCGCTCCAAATACTCAACACTTGATCCAGTTTTATAATATCTATATTTGCATGGGGCAGGCCAGATTGTGGAAAAAATACAAACGGAAGATCAGCTTTTGGTGGCTTTACAACTACTATTTGAGACTCGCAATCAACAAGGATTATAAGACGTTTGCGTTGCGAATGTGTTAATACAATCTTCAAATTAGGAGATCTTCTTGCATCGATTACCTCTAATTTTGGAAGTGTAAGAACAGAATCTGGCAGTGATTTCAATTCTGAATTATCACTAATATTTAATACTTCTACTCTATCGTAAATACGCGGTAATTTAAAGAGATCTGGTATGCTTGTATGCCGATCTACTTGAAGAGGCAAGACACTTACCCCTTCCAACCGTGTAAATATTTCTGTAGTTTTCTTAATAGCATTCCACACCTCTTTATCTACTTTACCACCCATTTCTCTTTTCCAAAGCTGCAGTGCTTCATCTGACTGCAGCACTACAGCTGGTTCATCACTATCAATAGTAACGGGGGGTGCATCAAAAGTAAGTAGCGACGCTGACTGTTCTGTTACAGGCACAGGTAGACATTCTTGCTGTATTGCACAAATGCGCCCCCTTGCTGAATAGGGCGACTTTGAACAAGAAGCACTTGGCGCCACTTGCGACTTTTCAGTAAATGCTATACAAACTGCCAGCATATCATACTCTGAGAGAAGCTGAACAGATCCTCTACTTATTTCCTGTATTAAAAAATCAACAGAACCCAGATCTCCCTCATAGGAACACTTATGCCCTGAAAACTTTTTCAAAAGACCTGGGCAGTTCGCATAATAACGATACACCACCTGCATAGCATCGACAGGATTGATACTCATAATCCTAGTTCCCTAACCTAACATAGCTGCTTTGTGGAGGAGATGTAAAAAACCAATTTGCTCTTAACTCCATACAAAGAGCTTGATCCTTTGCTTCTTCTGCCGAAAGATACTCTTTGACATCACGATCTGCATAAATTTTACATGTTATTGGTAATGCCAAAAGCACTGATTTTGAAAGCTTTAAACTCTTACAGTCTCTTATATTTATACTTTGCAATGAAAGTTTTAAAAGAGAATCGGGCAATGATTCCAAATTTAAATTACCACTAACATCTACATGTTTTAAATTGAATAGCCCTCCAAAAATATTTGGCATACTTTTGTGTTCGCCTATAGCAAGAGCTAAACTGTCTTCTTCCGACTCTTGAAATGATATAACACCTTTTCGAACAGAGCTCCACAGCTTAGCCTCTATCTCGCCCTCTTTAACTTCCCATTGCCTTAGCAAGTCATCCAGGAGTATATAATCTAAACCACTCCTGCCTTGATTACTTGCCCTAGTAGTGAATGCGTAATGTGGTTGCAAAGGTACACGATATAAACCTCCTGTGGCGCTATCAAATACAACATTAGAAGCTCTGTTTACTGGCTCTGTAATCGTTGCTATTTGATTATTGTTATCCACCATGATTGTAATATGGTTGCGTTGCGACCACGTTACTGCAATCTCTAAATTGGGGCATCCTCTTGCGTCTATCTCTTTTAAGTTTGGACATGCCCAAATGGAATCAGGCAGGTACTGCAATGTTAAATTATCACGAATACCTAACATCACTATTCTGTCGCGAATACATGGTAAACTAAAAATGTCTGGAAAACTTTTGACGTTATATATCTGTAATCTTAAAGTTGTCCTTTCCGATTTTATAAAGCCTTCGAGTTGCTCCCAAATGCCACCATCCACCAGTTCTTCCTTGTTCTCAGGGCTCTGTGCTTCCCAAGATGATAGCACTTGCTGCAACTGTTGCAATGCACTGTCTATTAACAACTTATCACTATCAGAAGATACAGAAACGCGTGGTAATACAGGCTGTAAACTACTTTCAGCAATATCATCTGATGTAGGTTGTACAATCTCAATAACTCTAGGTTGCTCTGGCATTTGTGATGTTGCAGGTAAGTGCTGTTGCTGAATCCCTTGAATTCTATTTAAGACTTCTGTAAAAACAGAAATGTCTAATGACACGGTTTCTTGTAAAGCACTTGGATCAGAGCTTTGTACTGAGGGATTACATCCTACTATTAATGTAGTAATAAAATTTATACGGTTTTGGAAAGAATCTTCAAGAGAACCTTGCTCAGAACTTACGTTACGATACCGATTATATAGCGTAGATACGCCATCTAGATTAAATATATAATTTGCTACTGCAACTACATCTGGATGATTAATATCATTGTTCAAACTACTCATAATCTTAAACTCCTTAATTTTAATAATAAATACTTTTACCGAGTGTACTTGACTATTATTAATATAAGATAAATTTTTTATTAATTTCTCTTGAAGTTAAGCATGAGTCACGCTAAAAAGTTATACACAAGCTAATTCTTGAACTTGTTTGTGTGTAAATAACGTCAGCTCGATTTTTAACTAGGTTATTGTTAACAACTTAAGCTCTTGTTCATTAAAATTTAAAGCTGGTTTTTTGGGTTGTAATGTATAAGCAATTAACCCTGCAAATATATTAACAATGAAGTTAATAGGGCTTTGA
>JARLHF010000043.1 GCA_031292375.1 Chlamydiales bacterium | reverse complement strand
TTAATTTTGGCAATAAACAAGTAAAAAACGGTGTAGAACGCATCATAAATGATAAATTATAAGTCTCCGTGTCTCCGCGTCTCCGTGTTTTAACTATTCAAGTTATTGATTAGCAGATAGTTGAAAATCGAGCTGGCGTTATATTACTTCTAAGCGCTATGAAGTCGATTTCTTAGCACAAACACCTCGTGGGCATAAAAAGCTTTTCCAAGTTGCCTAGGACGTACAAGATGCGCACACAATGGAGCGCGAAAAAAGAGCACTTCTCTCAGGGATGCAAGAACTAAAAATTGATGGAGAAATTATTACTCTCGATTCTTATCTGAGAGAGGGAATAAAGCTATGACATGCGCGGCCTGTCAAAAGGACCGCGCATCAATTAGACTTCTTGCGTAATTATGCAAGAAGTCTATTGAATTTTACTTGCCCGCTTTTTTGCGGTTTTCAATATAAGTAATGACATCACCCACAGTTTTGAGTTTTTCTGCATCTTCTTCAGAAATTTCAAACCCAAATCGCTCTTCAAATGTCATGATAAGTTCAGTTAGGTCTAATGAATCAGCATTGAGATCTTCAATAAAAGATTTTGCAGCTGTTACATCAGCCTTATCGACGCCAAGTTGCTCTACAACGATATCAATTACTTCTTGTTCTGTTGACATTTTAATTTCCTCTTTTATACAAAATTACTTTTTCTCATATCGCATATACGATGAATTTTAAAGTTACATTACCATTCCGCCATCAACTGTCAAAACTTGCCCTGTGATATAATCGGACATATCGCTTGCCAAAAACAGAGCAGCCTTAGCAATTTCTTCAGAAGTTCCAAGACGACTCATTGGGATTTGTCCAAGGATCGTAGCTTTTTGACTTTCTGTCAAACTTTCTGTCATTTGGGTATCAATAAATCCAGGTGCAATACAATTTACTGTAATACCGCGTCCAGCAACTTCTTTTGCCAAAGACTTCGTAAAGCCTATCATACCCGCTTTTGACGCAGCATAATTTGTTTGCCCCGCATTTCCCATTAACCCAACAACAGAAGAGACATTAATAATTTTACCCTTCTTAGCTTTGAGAAAAGGTCTAACAAGAGCATGCGTCATATTGTATACCGACTTTAAATTTACATCGATAACAACATCCCAATCTTCTTCTGTCATTTTCATAAGAAGCATATCCCTTACAATACCCGCATTATTCACAAGGATATCAATAGACCCAAAGTTTTGAAGGACCTCTTCAATAGTCTGGTCTACGGCCTTTGTTTTAGAAACATCTACCTGGAAAAACTGCAACTTAACGCCATTTTGCACAGCAGCTGCTATTTCATCAACAGCCTTTTTGCCCCTCTCTGTATTTGTACCAAATAGAGCAATGTTTGCTCCTTGCTTTGCAAACAATAAAGCTATCGCCTTTCCAATGCCCGCATTACCGCCGGTCACTATAGCGGTTTTCCCTTGCAACAACTGTGTCATGCAAACTCCTCTAACTGCGAAAGATCTTCTATTTTTTCAATACTTATTGTAGGCGCTTTGACACCTATGCGCTTATTCATTCCAGCAAGTGTTTTTCCAGGTCCCATTTCAAGATACAAATCAATTGCATGATTTTCCATAGAGCAAACTCCCTGCTGCCAGCGCACAGAGTGCGTTACTTGATCGACTAGAAGTGTGCGGATTCTGCGCTCATCTGTTTCAAAATCTCCGCTTGTATTCATTACGATAGGAATGCATGAGTCTTGTAAGGGAACCTGATCGATTTTTTCTTTTAAACGATCTCTCGCAAGGCTCATTAGGCCACTGTGAAAAGCTCCATGCACTTGCAGGGGCATAATACGTTTTGCACCCTTTTCTTTAGCCATAATACTGCCCTTTTCAATGCCCAAAGAGGTACCTGAAATTACCACTTGGCCAGGACAGTTAAAATTTGCAACCCATAAGTCATTTGGCAGTTGAAGCTCCTTCACAAAAGCTTCAACAACATCTGGTTCTAATCCCAAAATAACTGCCATCGTCCCCTTTGTCTTTTCACAAGCCTCATTCATAAGCTCTCCTCTCAACTGAACAAGAGGCAGACACTCTGCGAACGAAATCCTCTGAGAGGCGCTTAGAGCCGTATATTCTCCAAGGCTAAGGCCTGCAGCAACGTATGGAGAAATCTCTGGAAATTCTGTCTGCACAAGACGAAGAATTGCCATACTCATGACATAAATGGCTGTTTGACTATTTCTTGTTTCTGTGAGAAGGCTTTCTGGACCTTCAAAAATAATAGAGGACAACTTTCTTTTTAAAATATCGTCCGCTTCTTGAAAAGTTTCCAAACAAACAGGATATGCTTCGAAAAAATCTTTTCCCATACCAGGGTGCTGAGAGCCCTGTCCTGGAAATAAAAAGGCTATACGCTTTGCTACGCCCATCTATAATCTCACCTATTTTGTAATTTTTGATAAAATAGTAGCACCCCAGGTAAGTCCTGCACCAAATGCAGCAAGAAGCAAATTTTCACCCTCTTTAATTTCATGCTCTTTTAAAAGTTCATGTAGTGCAATACCAACAGAAGAGGCAGACGTATTTCCATATTTCTGCAATGTTTTATAAACCCTGTCACTGGGAAAAGAAAAACGCTTAGCAAGAGCTTCAATGATGCGTAAATTTGCTTGATGAGGAACAAACCATGTAATATCACTCTCTTGAACGCAAGACTTGGCAATACACTCCTCAGCAGCACTTTCCATGCGTCGTACAGCGTGCTTAAAGACCTCTTTTCCTTCCATGAGAATATAGTGTAAACCCTCTTCTACGCTTTCTTTGGAGGCAGGATTTCTAGAACCACCCGCTGGAAGCATAAGCAAAGATGCCTGCTCACCATCTGCTCCAAGAGTTGTATGACGAATTGCAAACCCTTCTCCCTTGTCGCTAATAACAGCAGCCGCAGCTCCATCACCAAATAAGACACAGGTGTTTCGATCTTTATAATTGACAATAGAAGAGAGCTTTTCAGCAGCAACAAGTAAAATATTTTTATAAATTCCAGACTCAATAAATGCCTTAGCAATTGAAAGACCATAGATATAACCCGTACATGCTGCCTGTACATCGAAGGCTGCAGCATGCGTTGCCCCTAAATGCTTTTGTAAAAGAGCTGCTGTGCTTGGAAAAATGTAATCGGGTGTGAGTGTTGCAAAGATAATTAAATCGATTTCTTTAGAATCAAGATGGGCATTTTTCAGAGCGTCTTCTGCTGCAGCAACTCCCATATCGGAGGTGAACTCATCAGACCTTGCAATACGTCTTTCTTTTATACCTGTTCTTGTGACGATCCATTCATCGGATGTCTCCACCATTTTTTCCAAATCGGCATTGGTTAAAATTTTTTCTGGCAGATAAGATCCAACGCCAATGATGCGCGCTACGCGCTGTGATGTATGATCTGGCATTAATGCTCCTAATAAGAATTAGAAGCTCCACAGTCTAGCAAACTCTAACAATAAAGTATAGACACAAACAAATTTAAGAATAGACATAATGTAATCGCGCTTTCTTAACCAAGAAGGCGCAATTACATTATGTCTAGTGGCTGATAGTAAAAAGAGTATTTAAAATTGGGTCTGTCAACTCCAAACTTTTTATAAAATTTCCTTGATTCGAATACTTCATAATACGCTCTGCAGCGGAATTTAAGCCTCTTACGTCCCATAAGTTAAGGATCAATTTATTATCCTTCGCCACTAACTTTTCTAAATTCAATTTATTAAGGTGCTCTTCAGTCATCCAAGAGCACCTGATAAACGAAAGCTTTTCTAAAGGACTCTTACTTTTTCTTTCTGCAAGCTTGGTTAAAGCAGACTCAAATTGCGCTATATTTAAAGGAACCTCTGCATCAAATTGCACTGAAGTAGTATTCATATTTCTAGCTAGCCACTGCTCTAACCATCTATTATAAACCTCTTCACTAACACCTTCTGTAGGTGGCCTATTCCGAAGATAGCTATTAGGTGGATAATCAATACAACCAAGCATCTCAGAAAAAATTGTTCTTACATCTTCTTTTGTAATTTGTGCATTTTCTGACAATTTGATAGAAAAAATACCTGGTTCTCGTGAGCTTGCACGCAACTCTTTCAACAGGGGAAGATGCTCTTTAGTTACCCAAGAACATGTATCTAAATCAATGCTGTGAAGCTTATTGCCTATCTTATTTTTTATCCTGGATAAAAGTGCCTCAAATTGCTCTTTACTCAAAGGAACATTTGGATCAAACTTCACCACGCCACGTGGAGAAATACTCACTGTATTTAATTGCGTTGTGGCCCAACCTCCGACTCTCTCCATGTTAGCTATTGCAGCATTACAACGCACCTCTATTGGGATATCTTTTGCCTTAAGATCTTTACGGCCTGTGATATTCACAAAGATAACGTTGTCAATATCTTTTAAAGTAGCAAGATGCTCTTTTGTTATCCAAGGGCAATCAGACACATCCACTGTGCGATTTTCCGTATCTTGAAGTATTTTGAGTAAATCGTGAAATTCTGCAGGATCCATGCGCCAGTCAGGAGAAAACTTTATGGGCTTTTTGGAATCTAAATTTTCCTTACGCCAAGCTTCTTGCAAATTTTTCAATAATTCAGGACTCGGTGCTATTAGTGCTTCTTTCAAAGGGTTGCTCTGAGGACAAACTTCTCTAAAGTTTCTTACAGTTGTATTAAAAATTCCAATTAACTTTGGATCATGAGAATCCACAACTTTTATTTGATAATCATTAAGCCTTCGTTCTACTTCAAAAACACGCACAATACCAAAAAGCTTTTCTGCGTAAGGAAGCCAAGAAAAAAGCTTCCATATAATATGTTTACCTGGATTTTTCCATATAGTCACACCATCTATTGTTTGGAATCCCTTAGCACTCTCTAGATCTTTACTTACATTACTTAAGTGTTGTTCTACATCGCTATATTGAGCTGATAGTCCTTCTGGTAGTAACGACATATTCACCATCCTTATGCTTGTATATTTATATATTTAATTTTAAATTATACGCTACTTGATTTTACGACAATAACTAAATTGATTTTCAAAGAATTAGTGGAGCAAATGTCTATCCAGCAAGTCTTTTCCTAGGGCGAATGCCCTAGGATTTTATAATGCAGGCCTTCAGCCTGCAATCTAAAGACAATTCTATCCTAGGGCGAATGCCCTAGGATTTTATAATGCAGGCCTTCAGCCTGCAATCTAAAGACAATTCTATC
>JARLHF010000042.1 GCA_031292375.1 Chlamydiales bacterium | reverse complement strand
TTGATGCAGCTATTGAAGTCCACCGAACATTAGGTGGACCTGGTCTCCTCGAAAGTCTGTATGAAGATGCTTTGTACCATGAATTAAAGCTTCGTAATATACCAGTACAATCACAAGTTCTAATACCAGTGACCTATAAAATCAAGTATTAACCTATTTACGATTAACAAGACTTAAGCTAGGGCTGGTACTTAATTTTGGGCAAGGACGGCTTATTGATGGATTAATAAAAAATAAGCCAGTGTAAAGCTGTAATGCATTTTATCTTTTATAGATTAATTTCTTTAACAAACCTTTACTTTGGTAAACTATACACAAACCAATTCTTGAACTTGTTTGTGTATACACTGCCTAGAGATATTTACTTATTGTCTAATATCTCTATGAAAATCACATAACATAAATTATCAGACGTTATGTAGTGGCATACTTAGTAATAAATCATTGATTATATATACATCGTAAATAAAGAATCGTGTATATACAAAAATCATCAAAAATTAGGGAGTATGTTTATGAAACCAGAAATTGGACTTAAAGCAAAAGAGATGAAAGCTGCTTGCAGGGATCTTACACATCTTTTAGCAGATGAGTTTGTTTTATACACAAAAACAAGAAAGTTTCATTGGAATGTAACTGGTATTTCTTTTAATGACCTTCATAAGTTCTTTGAAGCTCAGTATGATGACCTTGCAAAGTTTGTTGATGACGTAGCTGAACGGATTAGACAGCTTGGCGAATTTGCAATTGGCACTTTTGCAGAGTTTTTGGAGCATACCTGCCTAAAAGAGCATGCAGGAAAGAATCCAGATGCAAAAGGCATGCTTAAAGAGCTTTTAAGCGATCATGAAAGCATTATCAGAGACATACGTCAATACATAAAAAAAGCAAGCGATGTACATGAAGATGAGGGAACTGCTAATTTTCTTACCGATTTACTAGAAAAGCATGAAAAGATGGCCTGGATGCTGCGTTCTTTTTTATCTTAATGATTAAAAAGAACTTGCTGTCCATTTTTTACATCTATTCGTTGTAATTGAGGAAGAGATTGTAAAAATCGCTGTCTATTAATTGCAGTGATTTCTCTAATATGTGATAGGTTGATGTATTGTAGACGGGGTAAGTACGGTAATATAAGATTATGTTCAGAAATTCTACTAGCTTCAGCAAGATACAGTTCTCTAAGATATTCAAGAGGCTCCAAGTAAATAAGATTTTCAGGGGTAATATGAATACAACTCAACAGCTTTAATGAATGTAGACAAGGAAATTTGTTTAAACAGCGTAAAAAATCTCCGTTAAGATTATAAAAAGAAAGATCTAGATGGGATAGTGTATCACAAGGCCCTAAGTACTCAAGGCATTGCCCTGTTAATTTTGCACAGTTAGCTAAATTTAAATATAATAATGAAATCCAACTTTTTGAAGTTACAAAGTGTTTATCTTCTAGATGAACGCATCCAGATATATCTAGGTGCTCAAGCTTACTGAGTGTTGCTAGTTGCGCTATCCCCTCTCCTTTAAGTTTAGAACAAGACCTAAGATATAAGCGTGTAAGATTTGTTAATAAACCTACATACCTGAGCGCATCATCTGTAACGGAAGACTCTGATAAGTCAAGGTATTGAATATGAGGAAATTGTTCTAATTTAGCAAGGTGATTGCTAGTTACCCATTGACATCCTTTAAGACTTAAATGAGTAAGCCTTGATTCTGTTTTAAGAAGAGACTCAAAGTTATTAGCAGTATACGATCCCCTGTTGGATAAACATAGATGAGTACGCGATTCTCTAGATGAGAATTTAAAGGTCTCTATGTGATTTAAGACATTATTGAATAGTCTTCTTACCTCCCAAGGAGCATCTATATGATTTATTTGGAGCTCAAGTATATTTAACAAGTTCATTGTATCAGAAGAAAGCAATGGTGCGTGACTTGCCTCCCAGATGGCATTTTGATTATTGTGTAAGCAAAAAGCGCGTAAGTGTATTTTTAATTGCTCTAATGAAAGTGTCACATAAGAGCCATTGATAGATGAATCGAATGTTACACCACAAGGGTTAGGATGTGTTGCTCGAAACCACAATGATGGTACTTCTGAAAGGTTTTTACAGTCAGAAACATTTAAAGAGGTAAGTTGATTAAACGATCGCAAATAAACAAATGCTGCGTCCGTAATGGGACATTTAGAAAGATTTAAAGTTTTTAATAAAATCGCCGTTGTTAGAGGCATAAGATCATGGTCCTGAAGATTACATCCAGAGAAATTAAGAGATTGTAATTGGATACATTGACTTAACTTTATGAAATTATTACTAGTTAACCTACGACATCCAGTGAAATCTAAGTATTTTAAATTAGGAAAATGGTCAAATAAATTTAAATAGTGCTTTACAAACAAGCTTTCAGAATAAGCATTTTCAAGCCTTATACAGTGAGAAAAATCTAAAGTTTCAAGCTCGTTATAAGTCGGCAGTAGGTGCAAGGTTGACCCCCTCACCCATTGACAATTAGATAAATTAATTGTTCTAAGGTGGATTAAATGCTTTAGCATGGTTATATGCTCATCTTCTACCCAATCGTTTCCTCCAAAGTGAATAGAAAGTAAGTTAGGACAGCGCATAAATAAGCACTCAATTTGTCCAACAGAGCACGCAACAGTTAGGTATAATTCGCTTGTTTCTTCTGTTATATCTAAAAAAAGTCTGAGAAAATTTTCTGCATTACTAAGCACATTAAAAATTTCTTGAGCCACTAAATCATTTGCAATGCCTTCTGTCTCTATTTTAACTATAAGGTCTTGTATGTATTCAAGCGTATTTCTTGATATAATTGGCTTTCTTGTTGCATTCCATAATTTATGTATATCTTTATAATCATGATAAGCCACTTGTCTTGCAAAGGCTTTTAGGTCATCTCGTGTCCATATGGTGCCTGGTTTTTCATTTTCAATAAGATAATTGCAAGAACGAGTGCCTGTGATACGGAAAAATTTAACAGCTGCCTCTGTAATATACTCACAGCCAGAAACATTTAAAAAGTATAAATTTTTTAATAATTGCAAGTGTTCTAAACAGGCATCAGAGAGCATGCACTGTGAAAGATCTAAGGAGCAAATATGAGTTAGCATACCTAAATAGTGAAGACCTTGATCTGTAAGCTCTTTACAATTGTGTAGTCTGAGCTCTTTTAGATTTGCAAGATTGGTTATACTCAGTATATCTCTAAAAAGGGTTTCTGAGAGGTCTAAAATTTTTAAAGAAGTTATTCGTGATACATATTCAAAATTTTGCTCATCGAAACATAAACAACTTCGTAAGTTTAAATATTTTAGTAGAGGGAATTCTAGCGTATTAAAACAGCTTCCTGTAATACTACAATAAGACAAATCTAATTTTTTAAGAGTTGGTAATAAAAGACGTATGCATCCTGCATCTGCTAGCTGAGTGCATTTTGATAAATTAAGTTCTTCTATGTAAGGAAGCTGTTGTAAATGGACAAGGTCATTATTTTGAAGGTTTATGCACCCCGTAAAGTTGAGACAACGCACTTGAGGTGCGTGCCTAAAGTAAGCAAGATGTTCTCCTGTAAGCCACGGGCAGCCTTTAAAATTAATGCTAGTAGCTTTTGAATGATTTTTAAGAATTTTTTCTAATTCTCTTGAAGTGCATTGATTAAGCACACTCATATCCAGTTCTGTGCTATTTTCATCAACAATCATTGAGAGCAGTAGTGATGGAAATTTAGCGATAGCATCGTTAAAAGGTTTTATGTGTTTATTAGGCGAAAGCGTAGCCTGTAATTGTGCAAGTCTGGGTTGAAGATGCAATAGCAACTTATAGGTCTCTACAGATAAGATTTTTTTATGCGTTAATTTACACTTGGTTTTTTCATCGAAAGAAGAGAATTGACTAAGGTATGTTAGTAAGTCAGAGGAGGTCCATGTACGCAAATGCTTGCCTCCTACTAGGTTATATTTACAAGGTCTTTCATATTGAATACGAAAACTAATCACACTCTCTTCTTCAATGTGCTTGCATCCAATGAGGATAAGTTTTCTCAATTGAGGAAGCCCTTGCAGGGATAGCAGAGTGTTATTAGTAAGAAGAAAACAGTAAGACATGTTGAGAACAGAAAGGTTTTTTAAGAAACTTAAATATGCAGCACCTACATCTGTAATTTCATTGCATTCTGAAAGATTTAAAAACTCTAATGATTCAACATAGATCAAATGTCCAAGACTATCGTCTGTAACAGGACAACCAGAAAGATCTAGTGTTTTGAGATTTAGAAAATGGCGCAGTTCGGTAAAATAAGCAGCATCAACTTTTTTACAGCCTTGAAAACTAATTGTTGTTATTTGAGGGCATCGCTGTGCTAACTCGGCAAATTGTAAAGCAGTACATGCGCTTAGATTTTTCATTTCTAATACTTCTGTATCTCTATCTAAATGCGTTGCTCGAAATTGTAGCCTCCTGACATTAGCAAGAGCTTTTTGGTAAAGGTTTACGATCTCTATATAAATTTCTCTAAACTCCTTGGTAGCTTCTCGAGTTTGAGCTCTTTCAATTTGTAGGCCCAACCACTCTAAGACATCAAGGGTATCTTTATCTGCTGCAGTTTTATTCGTGAGTTCCCAAAGATTTTCTTTGTTATAGGGTAAGATAAGTGGGCTTAGAATGCTTCGTAAATCACTTAGTGTCCATGTATTTTCTTGTTGTGGTTCTTCTTGAGACCCCCAACATAGTGTGCAAGTGTTTGTGTAAGCTAAGCGAAAACATTTAAGATTTAATTTTGTAATCTTCTTACATCCAACAAGCAATAATCTTTCAAGGTGATTAAATACTTGTAAATGAATAAGGTCATTATCAGAAATTTCTTTTGGACTGGATCCAGAAAGGTCTAAATCAGAAATTTCTTCTGGACTGGATCCAGAAAGGTCTAATACTTTTAGCAGGGTTAAATGACGTAAATCGATTAGGTCTACTCCAGTAATCCAGAGCAAATTACTAAGATATAATTCTTCAAGAGTTTTAAGGTTACAAAGTGGCTTCAATCTTTTTCCTGATAAAACACCCTTTAAAACACCCTTACAGTTTGATAGTGTAAGCTTTTTGAGGTGAATAAGTTTAGAAAGATGCTCTAAATGATCAGGAGAGATCCAATCACACCTGTCACAATTTACTTCTGTGGCATTAGGACATTTCTCTATTAAGTTAGCAAATTGCAAGACACTACATCCCTTTAATGCTCTTACATCTAAAACTTCTGTTTCTGCATTTAGCTGAGTTGCATAAAAAGCAGCTCTTACATCTAAGACTCGATTAAAGACATTTGCAAATAACGTTCTTAGTGCCTCTTGTTGAGGTATAAATATTACAAATATTTGCAGTTGGCGTAAAATTTCATACGTTGAGTCAGAAATTATTTGAGAATTTGTTGCAGGCCAAACGTAGTCTATGTTTAGATCTCCAACAAGTTGACCTAAATAAATTTGTAAATCAGAAAGACTCCAGTTATAAGATCGATTCTCAACATCTACACTAAAAGTTGACGAGCCAAGTACTCTAGGTAAACTAGCCATATAACCTCCCTAAATAGACCATAAAAGCAATTTTGGCACAATTTATATGCCGTATTTAGAATTAGTGCAATTAAAATCTAGAATCAAGAGGGGAAAAAGACAATTTTAACAAGCAAATGTAATTACGCAAGAAGTCTGGTATTTTAAACTGACTTTTAAACTCAAAACTTAGGTTATAAACAAAGAAGAAAGGTAGTCTTCTAAAGCTTTGGGATCTAGGGAATCAGAAGCAAACCCTATGTATTCATCTGGCCTGATAAGAAAGAGAGCGCACTTTTTGCAATTAAAGTGTTCAAAGATGGCGGTGTCTTTTTTAGAGATAATATGAGTATGTAAATGTTTTACAGCTTTGAGGGTAAGGCAGGAATGTAAAAGGCTATTATTTTCTTGCGTATCAGAAAATAGAAAAAGTGTTGGTTTTGTAGGATGTAAAAGGTTTTTAATCGGTAATATGACAGGTAGCCTATCACCAGCGTGCAACTTTCTACGTGCCTTTTGAGTATCCTTTGTGATCGGACTATGTCTATAATTTAGATTAATCTGTGAAATTCGTGTGAGAAAACGTTTTTGAAAAGCAGGTATTTTTAAAACATAGGGCATGATTTTTTTTCTAAGGAAATTAAAGAGGGACGAGTGTGATGTCATCACTTTTGTGAAGTATTCTGTAAACTTGAGAACATCATGTGCAACGGGCACTCTTTCACTTTCATAGCTGTTTAACAAAGAGTCTGGCGATTCCCCTTTAATGACAAGCGCAAGTTTCCAGCCTAAATTGTAAGCATCTTGTATGCCTGTATTCATTCCAAGACCACCTGCTGGGCTGTGAATATGGGCTGCATCCCCTGCTAAAAAAACTCTATTTTCTCTGTAATGAGAAGCTTGTCTGCTGTTGATGTGAAAGTAGCTAAGCCATTTTGGACTTTTTAGCTTTAAATTAGATTTTCTTGAGTCTACATAGGTTTGCATGCGCTCCAACGTTAATTCCTCTCCCTCTTTTCCTGAAACATCGTTGATGATGATGCGAAAAAGGTTACCTGGAAGTGGAAAGACAACAAAAATTCCAACACCCGTTACAAATACATTCATGCGCTCTTTTTCAAGGTCCCCACTTATTTCTACATCAGCAAGAGCAAATGTTTGTATATATTGGGATCCTTCGAAAGAAGTTTTTAATAAATGGCGTACGCTGCTATGTGCCCCATCTGCACCAATGACCCAAGGATAGCTTTTTACTTGTTCTTTTTTTTCGCTATTTTGCAATGTAACAATAACTTCTCTTTCTTCCTGTTTTAAATCAACAAGCTCAAGGCCATACTCAATGGTGATTCCAAGCTGCTCTACATATCCTCTTAAAACCTCTTCTGTCTCACATTGAGGAAGTGTAACTCCAAAAGGAAACGAGCTTTTTAATGCCTCAAAATGAAGGTCTACTTTTTTGTTAGTAAAATGAATAGTTCCGCCTTTTAAAAAGAGGCTTTTTTGTAAAATAGAATGAGCAATTCCTGTATGGTCAAATAATTCTAATGTCCTAGCTTGAATAAACAGAGCCTTAGACTTGTCAGCTGGAATTTTAATTTTATCGATTAAGCGAACACTTATTCCTCGTCTTGCAAGCTCTATTGCCATGCAAAGGCCGGTAGGTCCTGCTCCTACGATGAGAACATCATGGGTACTCATAAAATCCTTTTTACTTGTTCTATTTTCCTTTATTAGTTACTGTACTGCACTTCGTTTTAAATAGGAAGTTGTTATGGTTAAGAATAAATTTTTGTTTACATTATTAATTTGTGCAAGTTCTGTGTTTGTACATGCAAATGATTCAGTATCTGAGATTTACGATAATGCTCAGCAGATAAAGATCGACAACCAATGGAGTAGAGACGTAGATGAAGATCGTCTTGTTTATGAATTCTATGCACAAGCAATTGATAACTTAAGTGAGGAAGTCTTACAAGCAAATCCAGAACTTATGTTTAGAAAGGGACTTGCAGCCCTTGATATGGCATATTGTGATGTTGCAACAGTAGAAGAGTGGATTAACAAGCTAAAAGTTATAAAAGAAGACTTTGCCTTTGTTGTAAGTTATGCTGAACCTGGCTCTCGCCTTTTTAACAGCGCAAAATTTCAAATTGAATTGATAGATTATTTGGCTTGTGAAAATCCAAAAGAGGAAGAGGAGTTATTTAATGCAGCGATCGCCTTTGGTGATACCATGCTTCGTCAGCTGATCCAAGACTCAACGGCATCTGGTTTAGAATTAAGAGAAGAAGTTCTTGCTAACATCAATAATTCTAAAGAATTCCATGACCAGTTTCTTAACTGTATCCTTATAACAGAAACAAATCCTGATCTTGCACTTGGTAACATAGAATCTGTAAATTTGACTATTTTAGGTATAAACACCTCTTCTGAGTGTACTAGGCCCTGTATTTTGTGTTCCATTAGCTATGAAGACCTTACAGGAGTGCAAGTTACAACTGATGTAGAAATTTAATCATTTTGAATAACCTCTAGCCTGTAAAGAGAACTATGACAAAAGCACGTAAAAATCAAATGCTCATCAGGGTGACAATTGCAATCATTCTAGCAATAGTCGTTGGTAAATTCAGTCAAGGGGTTTCAATTGGAGGAACAGACCTTGTAAGCATCTATGATCTTTGCGGACAGCTTTTTCTCAATGCCCTTATGATGATCATGGTGCCACTTGTGGCATCTTCTATTATTGCCGGAATAGGTGGCCTTACATCAGATGGCTCATTTGGAAGACTTGGTTTAAAAACCTTTTTTTATTATGTGCTCACTGTCTTGATTGCTATTTTAATTGGTCTTGGGCTTGTTTCTATGATCTCATTTGATCATGTAAAGCTCGACATGAGCACTTTGATGAACATGGCCCCTGTAGATATCCAGCTTCCATCAACTGGCGATGCTCTTGCAAAACAGGTCCTGTTTAAAGTGTTGCCAAGTAATGTATTTGCAGCAGCCTCTCAAGGAAATATGCTAGGAATTATCTTCTTTAGCATACTCTTTGGATTTGCTCTTTCAAAAATTCGAGGATCATCTCAGGAAATACTTTTAAAGTTTTGGCAAGGTATGTTTGCAGTCATGATGAAAGTGACTCACATGATCTTAGTTTTCTTGCCCCTGGGCGTCTTTTTCCTTGTAGCCAAAACAGTTGCTCATACAGGCTTTCAATCAATTGCCTCTGTTGGCCTATTTGTGATGGTTGTTCTTTTGGGTCTTGCTATTTTCTTATTTATAGCTCTTCCTATCCTGCTGTTTTTGCGAGGTGCAAGCGTTTCCAAATATTTTCGTGCAGTATCCCCTGCCCTGATTACGGCTTTTAGCACAAGTTCTTCTGCAGCTACACTTCCTGTTACAATGGAGTGTGTAGAAAAGAGAGCTGGTGTTTCTAATAAAGTTTGTAGTTTTGTGGTTCCTCTTGGCACAAGCGTTAATATGACAGGATCTGCTCTTTATGAATGTGTGGGTGTTCTTTTCATTGCTGCAATGGTAGGTGTAGATCTAAGCTTTTTACAGCAAGGTCTTGTGATTATACTATCCCTTCTTGCTGCTATGGGAATGGCAGGTATACCTTCTGCTAGTTTAATTTCACTCGTTGTAATTTTAAATACCTTAGGGCTTCCCCCAGAAAGCATCGCCCTTGTTGTTCCTGTAGAGCGCATACTCGATATGTTTAGAACTGTTGTAAACGTTGCAAGTGAAGCTGGCTGTGCTGTCATGGTTGCACGCTGGGAAGGCGAAGATGTTCTTCCCAAATAAATTTATAACTCATGTTACGTAAAAACTTTAAAATAGGCTCTTGCGAAGGATGTAAGAGGTCTTATCTCATGAGGAGGCAATGGTGAAAGCCATTGCTGACGAGAGTGAAACGGTGAGATGAGACAGATTGTATCTCGCAGCCAGCCTATTTTGAAGTTTTTGCGTAACAAATTATAAGTTAAAGAATCTGAAAATCCTAATCTTTAAAAAATCCAAAAAAATAAAATAAATGACAACAGTAGCGAATAATCCAAGCACTAAATAAAAACTTATTGGTGTCATTAGAAATCCGTTTATTGCCATAATGCTTACGATAAGAATGTCTAATAAAGAGCATGCGATCATCCAGGAGCTTGGCATAGAATGCCAAAAATGCTTGCGTTCACGTACTAGGTAAATAGTTGCTTGTCCTGTAAAAACAAGAGTCAAAAAAATCAATGTTCTTAGTTCCAGTATAGATAAATGAAGAAACGTACTCCCAGCAAATAGAATAAAAAAAGATAATCCTAGCATAAAAACAGCAAAAACACCTCCTATAAAAGTCAGATTCTTGATCTCCCATTTGTCTGGCTTCTTAGAAAAAGATACCTTATCAGTTGATAGAGACATGGTAACAAAGTCATTGGCAAATAATAATAGTACGATTAGTAGTTGAGAAATTATAAAGTTATTTGTAATTATCAATCCAAGGCCTAGCAAAACAGAGATTTCTAGTGTTTTAATGATTTTATTCATTGTATATGTCAACATTCGCTGATAAATTTGTCTACTCGACTTTATGGCTTCTACAATATCGACTAATCCAGGGTTTGTTAGAACTAAGCTAGCTGCGGCTTTAGCTACGTCAGTGGCACTGCTTACTGCAATTCCTACCTCAGCCTTTTTAAGTGCTGGAGCATCATTGACTCCATCCCCAGTCATTCCACATATGTACCCTTGACTTTGCAGCAGTTGAATGATATGGAATTTATCTTCTGGGAAAACCCCAGCAATAATGTCACTTTCTGCTATTTTCTCTTTCGCTAATTGTTGGATATCATCCCTAGAAGTAGCTTTAAATCCGATTCCAACTTGGGCTGCAATGGATCGTGCTGTTGCAGAGCCATCCCCTGTGATCATCATAACTCTTACTCCCAGATCGTGTATTTCATTTATAGATCCTTTAGAGGTTTCTCTAGGAGGATCTTGTAATGCTATCAGGCCAACTAATTTGAACTCATCTTTTACCCCAAAAATTATTCCTAATATGCGAGATCCATCGGAAGATAGCAGGTCAAGGTCTTTAGACAAATCTGTATTTCCATTAATCATCTTTACAAGCTCTGAAGGGGCTCCTTTAAGAACGTGTAGGTCTTGACCATCATAATGAATAGTTGCCTCTGAGCATTTTCTGTCGGGATCAAAAGGTATAAATTGCTGTTTCTCTGATGTAGAAAATTCTGATAAGCACTCTTTAGCAGCTTTTAAAATAGCAAGGTCAAGTGGGTCTTGTGTGGCTTTTTCACATGCCATCGACGCTAAACACAAAAGGTCATCATTTGTATAAGGTAAATATGAGCGTAACGATGAAACTCTAAGAGAATTTTGTGTGATTGTCCCCGTTTTATCTATGCATAAAATATTCATAGCAGCAGCTTCTTCAATTGCAGATAGTTGAGTAACAAGAACACCGGCTTTGGCAAGTTCAATAGATCCCAAAGCAGTAGATAAAGCATACGTGGCTGGTAGAGCGACTGGCACAGAAGCTACGAGAAGAAGCAGGGAAAATGGAAGAATTTCAGATAAAGTAATTCCGTTGTATAGAGAATAACTAGATACAAAAATTATTAATACAACGTCAAATGCAGCAAGATATTTAATAATAGAAAATATTGTTTTTTCAAGATGGCTAGGAGTTTTTGTAGAGCGCATTATCTCAGCTGTTTTGCCGTAATACGTATTTTTCCCTGTGGATGTAACTTCGGCATAGGCTTCGCCATGTTTAACTATGGATCCAGCGTAAGCAGCCTTTCCGATGAGTGGTTCAACAGGTAGGGATTCGCCAGTTATCGCAGATTGATCAATTAAAACATGCCCGCTTAACAATTTCACATCGGCAGGAACAATATCACCCATTCGGATGCGAATAATATCCTTTGGAACAAGTTTTTGAGCCGATAAGAGTTTCCATTCATTATCTCGCAAGACTCGTGCTTGGACGTCGAGTTTATTTCTCAATAAACGCAATGCATTCTTTGCCCTACCCTCTTGGAAAAAGCTAAGAGTTGCATTAAATAAAATAAGTACCCCAATGACCCAGGCTTCTACAAATTTTTCTAAAATGATTTCTAATAAAACAATGACTTCAAGCATCCAGGGAACTGGAGCCCAAAATTTGCGTAGGAATACGATAAGAAGGTTATGTTTTTCTTCTGGTAAAGTATTAGGGCCATATTTTTGCAAAAGCTGCTGAGATTCTTCTGAAGATAGGCCATTTAATTCCATTTCTTGAGCTTGTTTGTGTACAATATAAAATTTGGCTATACCTTATTCCGATTGTCAAAATCAAGTATAAACTTTTAGGCTAGGAAGTCGATGAGTTGGTGGTTGGGGTTTTGCTTGATGCTGTACTGTTTTTCCCATTGACTATTAAATAGAGCCATATCTCGTCCTTGTCTATCTTTTACAAGAAGAGCATTTGTAGGTTTTACATAAGTTTTTATATCTCCAATGATCCAAGCGCTGCAGCTGTAAGAAAGAGGGGTAAGCGAAGTTTCTACTCCATATTCATCTTTTAGACGGTATTGCATCACCTCAAACTGTAACTGTCCTACCGCTGCAAAAATATACTCTCCATCGGAATGTAAAAGTTGAACTGCACCCTCATCAACAAGTTGCAATACACCTTTATCAAAAGACTTTCTTTTGCCAACATCTTTGGGGTGCAATTTTGCAAAAATTTCTGGCTGAAATTGTGGTAGTGGTTTGAAGTTAAAACCACCCGTTATGGAAATTGTATCTCCTATCGAAAAAAGAGAGGGGTTAATCACACCTATGATATCACCTGGATAAGCATAATCTAATGTTGTGCGCTCTCCTGCTACCATACCATGCGGTCTTGATAGCCTAATCTCTCGTCCGAGCCTGTGGTGCTTAACAACTAGATCTCGCTCAAAGCGACCAGAGCAAATGCGCAAGAAAGCCATGCTATCACGATGCCTTCTATCCATATTTGCTTGTAACTTAAATACATAACCACTAAGAGGCGTATTTACTGGATCTATTTCAACATCTGTTCCATCTAACTTATTAGCAAGACGGGCATGTGGGCAGGGAGCTAAGTGAATAAACGCATCAAAGAAGGGCTCTACACCAAAGTTTGTAAGCGCAGATGCAAAAAATACAGGTGTTACATCTCCAGCAAGAAAATCTTTTTCAAAAAATTTATTACCAGCTAATTCAAGAAGCTCTAATTCCTGAAGAACTGTTTCATATAATAAATCTCCAATCTCCTTTCTAGCCTCTAAACTATCAAGAGGAATTTTTCTTATTTCAGCTTTTTGCGCACCTCCATGGGAGGTTTTTGTAAAAAAAATGCATTCACTATTTGTGCGATCTACAATACCTTTAAACTCTTTGCCCGTACCAATGGGCCAATTCATTGCATAGGAATGGATTTGAAGTACATTTTCCACCTCTTCCATCAAGTCTAGAGGATCTCTTCCTGGCATATCCATTTTATTGATGAATGTAAGCACGGGAATTTTTCGCAAACGACATACTTCAAACAACTTGCGAGTTTGTTTTTCCACGCCCTTTGCGGCATCGATCACCATGATAGCACAATCTGCAGCAGTGAGTGTTCGATAAGTATCTTCCGAAAAATCAGCATGACCTGGCGTATCCAGGACATTTACAATAATATCTTTATAAGAAAACTGCATAGCCGATGAAGTAATTGATATGCCCCTTTCTTGCTCCATTGCCATCCAATCAGAAAGAGCCGCTTTCCTCCCCTTTCTACCCTTTACCATACCTGCTGTTTGCAACATACCAGAGTAAAGTAGTAGCTTTTCTGTAAGCGTTGTCTTTCCAGCATCTGGGTGGCTAATGATTGCAAATGTGCGTCTTTTTGCGATCGCTTCTTGTAGTGTATTTTCCATAATCTTTTATTTATTTTTTTAGGAGCAAATTGTACATTGTTTTTAGAAGTTAGAAAAGAGATATTTTATGCTATATAAAAGTCTAAAACAACATGCAGAAGATGTAAAAGCTATTCAAGAGCATTTTAAAAGGATCTCTGCAGAAAAAATTTCTTTGCAGCCAGCCAAAAATTTACAATCTAATATGACTCTTGAAAGGCATTATAAAGAAAAGACAGCTAATTTAAATATCAACAATCTCAATGCAATTATCAGTATCAACAAAGAGTATGTACACGTAGAGCCGAAAGTTACTATGGATATGCTTCTAAAAGAAACTTTGAGCGAAAATCTTGTTCCTTATGTACTTCCAGAGTTTAAAGGCATTACTGTAGGAGGCGCTATCATGGGAGCATCTCTTGAAAGTAGTTCTCATGCCTTTGGACAATTTAACGACAATTGCATTGAGTATGAAGTACTTCTTGATGATGGTTCTGTTGTAATTGCAACACCTACGGAGAATAGTGATCTATTTTATGCCCTCTCTTCATCTTATGGAACACTTGGTATTATTCTTTCTGCAAAAATTAAGTTAACAAGGGCAAGTAAATGGGTGCTTCTTGAGTATCATCATTTTACAGATAACAAAAAAATGCTTATAGCCCTTGAGAATTTTTATAGTGAAAACACGGCTCCTGATTATATAGAAGCCATTATTTTTTCAAAAAGTCATTCTGTAATTATCACGGGAAAAAAAGTTTTTACACTTTTGAAACAAATTAAAAAAAATCATTTATATTGCCAGAAACCTTGGTTCTATTCTCACGTAGAACAGGCTACAGAGAAGGAACTTGTTCCCCTTTATGATTATCTCTTCCGCTATGATAAGGGGGCCTTTTGGATGGGATCTTACCTTGCTAATTGGAGATCACTCTGGCAGTACTTGACGAAAGTAAAGGATAATAAGCCCCTTACAACGCATCAAAAAGTCCCCTCTTCTATTTTAAATGAGATGGTTCCTCTTATTTTTGGTAAATTTTTAGGCAGCACTAACCTTTATAAAGCCCTTCACGCTATGCCAAAGGGGTGGTTTAAAAATAACTTTGTGGTACAAGATTTTTATATTCCAGTTGAAAAGGCCCTTGAATTTATCGAGCATGCAATAGAGACTACTCAAATTTTTCCTCTTTGGGTCTGCCCGATAAAGAGTACTCAATCTGGACAAATTTTAGCTCCTCACTATACAACAGAAGACTCAATGCTTCTAGATATAGGCATTTATGGGGCTCCAAGAACGGACCTTGGGGCTATTTATCATACAAAAGATCTAGAAAAAAAGGCATTCATGTTAAATGGGCGAAAAATGCTTTATGCAGATACCTTCTATACAAAGAATGAGTTTTGGGCCATCTACCAAAAAAGTAGCTATGATTTCATTAGAAAAACTTATCACGCAGATAAAGCTTTTTTGCCCATCGATGAAAAAGTTTTAAGTCTTTAGGACTAGTTGAGTATAGTGAACTCCTTCAAGGTGTAATAAAATTGCAGCGCCTTTATATGGGGCTTTGCCGTATCTTCCACAAGGATCAATTCTACCCTCATTTGCACCTTCAGTTCCAAAAGACATCTCTGTAGATTTCCTATAAACTTCAATTTCAACACCCAACATATCCGCAAGAACTGATAATTCTAAATCTGATCCATAAAGCCAATGATCTTCATATGTTGCTTCAATATGTTTACAGCGCGTTTCAAGAGCTTCATCTACGCGCTTATTATGGGATTCTTCTGACTCTTTTTTCCCTCTACTTAAGTCTCCATAAGAGATACTTTTATCCCAATCTCGATGCTGAATCATTGCCTCTCTATAATCTTTTTTATGATCTCTGATGTAATCAGCAATTGCTTTTCTTAAAATCAGTATATAAGAGTTTATCTCTGCTTTTGGAAGGTTATCAAAAATTTCTAATGCAAGAGAAGCATACATGCAATTCCCATTACCTACTCCTGAGTTTATTTGTTTGTATTGTCTGTTAAATATCCTTTCTCCAAAACCATTCTTAATGAGGTTAAGGCTGGTACGAGGTTTTTTTTCATTTTCTTGAACACGAAGTTTAGGTGATAAAGCGTTATACTCAGAGCGCTTCTTAATAGTGACTAGATGGCAATAATCGCCAAAATATTTTAGTTCTGCTCCCTTAAATTGCTTTTCAATAACAGGCGCTCTTTCCATGACTTTTTCTACAACAACTGGGACACGCTTTGACTCTGGCAGTTCAAGAGTTAAGTTCATCCACTGACGAAGCACATTAAAATGTTTATCTTTTACAAAATCACCCATGCTTCTAAGTTGTGTAATCACTTCTGTAATTGCTTTTTTCACCTCAGGATCTAATTTTTTAAATTCTCTTTCAAGCGCTTTTTGCTGGCCTAAAAAAGCTAAGTTTTCAGAACTTTCTTCCCCATATTCTAGCCTATAAATAGAGCTTTTCAAGCCGATTTCTAAATAGGATTGAACAAAATTAGATCCATTTTTACCAAGTCTTTTTAGCAAAAAGGCGGCTTTTATAGGATCTCCTGCAGGTACGTCAGGATCAGAGCCATCCCCTGCAAGTTCGTGAGCAATTCTTCTTTCCTGGGAAGAAATAATATTTTTATTATCTGCACTTGGCACATAAATACGATGCATTCCACAACATGTCATTACATGCGTATTATAAGAAAAACTAAAGTCATCTTCTGATTCAAGCACTTGCATAAGCAAGAAAATAGCTCTATAACAAATGAGGTTTCTTACGCGGTCATCTTCTAAATGCGTGATACAACACATCTCATCGTCTTCTTCTTTTTTTACTATAAAACCCTCTTTTCCAAGTTGCATTGCAGCATAAAGCATACTGTGTTTGATAACTTCTTGCGGCGTGCGTAAGTTTTTAATGTATTCTTTAAAATCCCCATTGATATTTCCTGGTAATTGGTCTTCTGGAGAAAGCTCTTTAAGCTTAGTGGCTACATTTCCATAACGGAGAATCATTTGATCTGCCATTACGTCAATGAGATCGCAAAGGATTTTCTTTTCCCCAATAACAGACCTATTGCGAGCTGGTTTTTGAAGTTGAGCTTTAATCTCTTCCTCATCCCTCTCAAAAGTTTTTATAAGTATCTTTACACTTAAAGGATCACATCCAACGTCTTCACTGCTAAAAAGATCTCTTTTATAAAAAACATGTCCCATTTGCGGATCATTTGCATCAAGGCTAAAATAAGGCTCTTGGTATGTTGCTGTCATATTGTTACTTTCTGAGTATTTTACTGAAGGATGGCAAGAATCACCTGTTATCCCATGTAGCTGCGCCTGTTTGTGTAAATTATACACAGCTATTCTATAACCTTCTTCTGTATTACCTAAAGATGCATCTTCAAGGGCAAGTGCAAAGAGTTTATGAGGATCTGTAATGTCTTTGTATCTAGGGTTAAAGTCTTCTCGTATATCTTTTGGGTCACTTTCCTTTGGTACATAGGTCCTTGGAGGCAGGAAAGCTCCGCGTAGTGCAGAAAACTCGTCCAAGGTTGCTGAAGGATGTGAAGTTTCGAGACGCATTCTTTCATTTTCTAAAAGTTGCAGATATTCGTTTTCCTCAAGGCTATTCAATCCCCCGCAAGCCTTCTTAAGATCTGAATCTCCAGCACTACGGTTTAAAAAAACGATACGTTTATTTTTGAACATAAAGGCATCATCTGGAGGCATTAACTGAATGTCGAGAGAAGATGCTTCTTTCCACACTAACCCCTCACCATAAGATGCAGAAGTCAAGGGATTACTACGTAATTTAATGGCTGTAAATAGGGCTTTTACTTTTGCTTTTAGTTCAGGATTTTCACGCTCAGAGCTCTCTTCTGGAAGCTTGATATAAGCTTCTACTACGTCTCTTACTAATTGATAGTCATACCAAACATGATCACCAAAAAAGTAGTTAATAAAACGCAAAACTGCCATCGCTATTTCAGTAAGAGTAAAAACGTAGTGTTGCATGTGGCGATTTAAAGCATAGACATCTCGATTTGCCGGGCCAAGAAGGTATAAAGCTCTATCCAAGTTTACACGATAACTACCTATTGTATGCATATGCCGTTAAGGCTCCTAAATAACAGTATGATTATACATGGTGCTCATGGTACTGGTTAATTATTAAGAATTAATAAATGCGAGCTTAAAAAAAGTTTCTGTTGAGTTTATCTAAAAGTTTCAGCTACGATCTACTGGTGTTAAAAAAATGAGGTGGCACGCAAAAGAGATGTTTTCAAGCCCCTTTCCCCATGCCCATATTATTGGCGTTATACCAGCTCGTTTTGAGAGCTCCAGATTCAGGGGCAAGCCACTTGCGCTTATCTCGGGAAAGAGCCTTATACAACGCACCTATGAAAATGCCAAACGCTTTAAGGAATTAAAAGAAATTATCGTTGCAACAGATGATATGCGCATCTCTGAGCATGTAAAGAGCTTTGGTGGAAATGTCATCATGACGTCCCCAAATCATGCAACAGGAACGGATCGTCTTGCGGAAGTTATCTCCAAATACAGTGATTTTGACAGTATCGATCTTGTATTTAACATCCAAGGGGATGAGCCTTGCTTGGAGCCAAGTGTTGTAAGTGCTGTAATTACTGCCTTAATAGAAGATAGCAGTGCAGTTATGGCAACTGCCGTAGTTCCATTAAGATCCAAGGAAGATGCTCTTAATCATTCTGTTGTAAAATGCGTTATGGATCTTAAAGGAAATGCTCTCTATTTTAGCAGATCTCTTATTCCACAAAATAAAAGTGGAACGTTTGATCCATCCTATACTTATTATAAACATCTTGGCGCTTATTGCTACACTCCAGAATTTCTTTTAAACTACTCATCATTATCGCCTACTCCTTTAGAAAATATCGAAAATTTGGAACAACTTCGTGTGCTTGAACATGGTTTTCGCATTAAGGTTGCATGCATTGAAGAGAAGATTACATCCATTAGCGTTGACAGACCAGATGACATTAAAAAAGTTGAAGAGTGGCTTTTACATAACCAGTCTTTATAATTCAAATTTTAACAAATTAAATAATTGCCCAGGTAGCTCATGCATCAAAAGTATATTTTTATTACAGGTGGAGTCGTTTCATCGCTTGGAAAGGGCTTAACATCCGCATCAATTGCCATGCTTCTTGAAAGACAAGGCTTGAAAGTTGCACTTTTAAAGCTAGATCCCTACCTCAATGTTGATCCAGGAACGATGAGCCCATACCAGCATGGTGAAGTCTATGTGACAGATGACGGCGCAGAAACAGATCTTGATCTTGGACACTACTTTCGTTATACGGACTCCCCTCTTTCTAAGGCTTCCAATGCAACTTCTGGTCAGATCTATGATACAGTCATTAAAAGAGAGAGAAGAGGTGATTACCTTGGAAAAACTGTTCAAGTTATTCCGCACATAACTGATGAGATCAAGCAACGCATCATTAACTGCACAAAACAATCTATTCACTCTGATGTAATTTTAGTAGAAATTGGTGGTACAGTAGGTGATATTGAGTCACTACCCTTCTTTGAAGCCATCAGACAATTTCGCTATGAGCATCCTAAATCTTGCATCAATGTCCATTTAACTTATGTGCCTTATTTAAAAGCAGCTGGCGAAGTGAAAACTAAGCCTACACAGCAATCTGTGCAAGTTTTACGAGAAATTGGAATTATTCCAGATATCCTGCTTTGTCGCAGTGAAGTCCATTTGTCTGAAGAAATAAAAGATAAGATCAGCCTATTTTGCAGTGTCCCCAAGAAAGCTGTTTTTGAAGAGGTTGATGTAGAATTTAGCATTTATGAAGTCCCTGTTGATTTGAAAAAACAAGGTGTAGATGAAAAAATCTGCGAATTATTACAACTCTCTTATAATAAGGATATTAAGCTCGTAGACTGGGAAAAGATTGTTAATACCATAAAACATCCCAAAGGATCGATCACAATTGGTATTGTTGGTAAATATGTTCAGCATCAAGACGCCTACAAATCAGTTTATGAGGCGATCAACCATGCGGCAATTGCTGCTGGATATTCTCTGGAAATTAAACGCTTTGAATCTGATAAAGCTGTACAAGAAGATAAGTTAGATCCTCTCATTACAGGATGTGATGGTTATCTTGTTCCAGGAGGCTTTGGTGAGCGTGGCTGGCTTGGAAAGATTTTAACTGCAAAATATTGTAGAGAAAACCATATCCCCTATTTTGGGCTATGCCTTGGCATGCAAGTGCTGATTGTCGAATTTGCACGGCATGTGGCTCATCTTTTGGAGGCTAATTCTACTGAGATGGACCCTGCAACAAAAGATCCTGTTATCTCCCTTTTAAGTGAGCAAATAGGTGTACAAGATCTTGGTGGTACAATGCGCCTTGGCGCCTATGAATGTAAATTACAGCCTGGCACACTCGCTTATAAAGCTTATGGCAAGAATATCATAAGCGAGCGCCACCGACACCGTTATGAGTTCAACAATGCTTATAAAAAACTCCTAGAACAATCGGGACTTATTTTGTCTGGTGTATGGGAAGAGGGCAATTTATGTGAAATTGCGGAAGTTAAGGGCCATCCATGGATGCTTGGCGTGCAGTATCATCCTGAATTTAAATCTAAGCCAACAGATGCACATCCTCTCTTTAGAGACTTTATATTGGCAGTCATTGCATATAAGGAACAAAGGCGTGGGTAGAGTTGTTGGAATAGACTTTGGTACTGTGCGCTTTGGTATTGCAATTTCTGATGAAACCAAAATGCTTGCTAGAGTTCTAACAACACTTATAGCAGAAAAAAAGTCAGAAGCTACAATAGCTAAGCTTTTAAAAGAGTTGGAGCCTTATACAATTGATGAAATAATTATAGGCTATCCCCTTCATATGAATGGAAAGCTTGGCTTTTTGGCAGATGAGGTCAATCATTTTGTTGCTCTTCTCAAAACAAGAGTAACTATCCCTATCACCATATGGGATGAAAGACTTACAACGGTGCAAGCAGAACGCTCTCTTAGAGAAGCAAGCTTAAGCCGCAAAAAACGCAGTAAAATTATTGACAGCATTACTGCTGTCATTCTTTTACAATCTTATCTCGATCATCTTTCTTTCAAAAAGGGAAACTCTCATGTTTGGTAAAATTTTTCTTAAAGGACTTATGGCGGTATTGCCAATTGCCATTACGCTTACATTGGTCATTTGGATTTTAGATGCTATTGAAAGAGTCTTTGGTTTTTTTATTAAAGCAATAGTAGGGCCAGAACATTACTATCCAGGATCTGGAGTGATTGTAGGGCTTGTTTTTGTTTTTATAGTCGGCTTAATTATGAATGCCTGGATTGTACAAAAAATCTACTCCTACTCAGATTCTATTTTAAAGCGCATTCCTTTGGTAAAATCCCTTTATGGCTCCATTTGTGATATGATGAACTTCTTTAAAGCAAAAAAAGATGGCAGCGAAGTTGTAATGGTTACAATTGGAGAAAACAAGGTTTTGGGCATTGTTACAAGAGACTCCTTTTTAGACCTTCCAAAAGGTATTGGAAGTAGTGGAGAAGTTGCTGTATATATTCCTATGAGTTATCAACTAGGCGGCTTTACTTTAATTCTTCCTAAAAGCTCCGTTACAAAGATCGATATGTCCATTGAAAAAGCGATGCGCTTTGCCGTAACTGCTGGTATGCAAGTTTCAACTCCAAGAGATTTTCATAATGCATAGCTTTACAGTAGAGATCCCTTCCAACTTTTCTAGACCCTTTGAGATAGAAAAAAGAGAGCTTGAATTGGGACTCAAAGACATAATTACGTGTGCAGACAATGTATCTGGACAAAATAATTTATCTTGGTTGGAGCGAGATTTATCTTGTAGTTGGTATATAAAGCCTCTTATAGCCCCTATACAGATAGCTGAGGACACAACATCTCGTATCCTAAAAGCACTACAGTCACAAGTAGACACATGTAATGACAGAAAATTTCAAGAATTATTTGAGCAGGCTTTAGAAGCTCAAGCTCGTATTGCCGTCATGGATGCTATGCATGCAGAAGGCAGCTTATTAGAAGAGGAAAGAAGGGCTGAAAATCACATTATAAAGCGCTTTTCTAATAGAGTACGTGAAGGCAAGGGTGAAGCATCAGCATTTTTTATTCATAATCAAGAGATTATCATTGATACAGACATACTGTGGAATGCACATAACAAAAAAATACCCCTTGAATCACTGCCAGAGCTCCATCAAGCAGGACTAAAATACTTGTGTCAACGACCTATTTCCATAAACAATAGAAGTTACGGCTTATTAGCTAATAAGTCACAAACCTATCTATCCTTTAAAGACATTCCTCCGCTTTCAACAAAATTATTTAAAAAAATTACTAGAGCTTTTACAAGGGTTCTTACGGTTAATTTAACAAAGTGTACTTGGTTAACAAAAGAGGGTTTCTATTCTCTTGCGAGCAGATCGATTATCTCTCTTGATATTACGGGATGCTCTCAAATTAGAAGTGATTGGCTTCCCTTTTTTCGTGAACGAAGAGATAGCTTAAAGAAATTAAATCTCTCCCTAGATCCATCTTGTGAAGATTTTGACCCTGAATTTGTATCTAATCTTTTATTAAAAATAGTAGAGTTACAACTTGAATCTCTTAACATTACTGGAAGACGATTAAAAGACGTTGATCTTGTTCTTCTTAATAAGTTAGAAAAACTTACAGAGCTATGTTTAAAAGACAATAGCGAAATTTCTTCAGAAGCTTTTTCTCATTTACATAACCTATCTCTTCAAAAATTGGATCTTACCAATTGCTCAAAAATTACAGATGAAGTTTTTGGCTTTTTGAAACCTACTTTAGAAGAGTTTTTGCTTGGTGGATGCTCAATTACAGAACACAGTTTTCGTAAACTTGTAGAGTTTCCTCTTCTTAACGTGTTAGATCTAAGTCATAGCGAGGTAACAGATGATAAGATTCGAAGTCTTGTAGAATCCCTTCCTAATCTTAAAATGCTTTATCTCAATGATTGTCCAAATATTACAGATGAACTTTGTGAGCGCTTAGCAGCTGAGAGAGGAGTAGTCGTTATTCATAAATTACTTGCATAATTTGCACTCTAATGTTTACAATATCTTTAAAAAAGCATAATTTTTTGGTGATATTATGACAACTTTCAGCGTTAAGATTCCAGCGGGTGAAATTCATTGGTACGAAGAGCAGGTACCTATTCTTGTGTCAAAGCTAGAGCAGATTAGTGCTGCAGCAGAGCGTTTTTCAGGGTTAGCAAATCGGTTATGGTTAGAAACACAAGATCCTGGGTTATTAAATATATCTTCTGAAGAAACCTTCACCATTTTAAATCAACTAAAACCTCAAATTAGCAGTTGTTCTATAGAACCTTTAAAAGGCATATTTAATAAGGCAATAGAAGCACAAGCTCGTATTGCTGTCATTCAAGCGATGCGTGATGAGTCTAGCCTATACACTAAGGCTTTCACAGAAAAAATAAGTTCGGCTGTAAATCCTACAGATGATGAGAAAGACCTTGCAGCAAGTAGGGCTGTATCTCAAGCATGTTTAGAGCCTATAGAAATCATAGCTGGCACTAAGCTTGCCCCTAAGACATTCCAAACGCGCCTTTCTTTTTCTCAGCTACCTATGCTTTCAGTGCCATTATTTAATAAAATTATGGACGCCTTTCCAAACGCCGTGCACATTAATTTTGCACATTGCATTCATCTTACAGAAGATCATTTAAGCTATTTTCTAGATAAATCTATCAAGGTTTTAGATCTTACTGATTGCTCAAATATCACCTCTGTATTTCGTGATCACTTAAAAGGAAAAGGTATAGAAATTTATGACAAGTAGCGTTACAGCGGCTTCAACATCCTATTCTCTGCCATCCACTTCAGATGAGCTTCAAATATCTTTAAGCAAAATGGTGCTTTTACTGGATAAGGAAAAGAGAAAGATATGGCTAGAAAGGTATTCAGGATTTTTTTGGAAAATTCATAAGGATTCTTCGCTTTCTGTGGTTTCGGAAGAAGCAATTACCTACCTAAATGCATTGAAACCTCTAGCAGAAGAACATGGCCTGCAAGCGATTTTTGAGTGTGCCCTAGATTGCCAAGCTCGCATGGCTGTCATTCATGCAATACGCATAGAAGGTAGCTTTTTAAGCATAGTAACTCAAAAAAAACGAGAAATACTTAATGCTCTAGTTCCTGATTTTGTTAGTAATAAAAGCATAACAACACAATCAGATGAAGAACTTGATGAACAGCTTTTAACAGCTATATGGGAAGAACCAATTCCTTTAAGGCAAAATGCAAGCGAGTTAGAACCAAACCTATTACAAACTCGATTATCCTTCCAAGATATGCCCCTTCTTTCGCCAGAGTTATTCAAAAAAATCACCGATTCTTTTCCCAATGCTACAGAGAGTAACATGTCTGATATGTCTGATCGGATGTTGGTATGGATAAATACCTTAGGACGATAAGATGTCTTATGCGCCTAGGGCATTCGCCATAGGAAGACGTTTTCAAACATAAAAAAATGTTGTAATGAAGAACAAAATCCTATACTTTGTAACATCAAATATTGAATAGACCCCAAAAAATGCAGTAAAATATGGCGCAATCACTTTCCAACGTGCTTTTACATGTTATATTCAGTACTAAAAATAGACGCACCTTTATCGATGAAGCAATTGAATCAGAATTATATGCTTATATAGCCTCCATATTTACTTCGTCTGGAAGTTATGTCCATAAAATAGGAGGAGTTAGTGATCACATTCACATCTTTTGCACGCTACCACGTACTCTTTCAATAAGCGCTCTTCTTGAAAATGCGAAAAAAAATTCCTCAAAATGGATTAAAACTAAAGGAAAAAATTATGATGAGTTTTCATGGCAAAAGGGTTTTGGAGTATTTTCTGTAAGCGAATCACTTCATAATGCCGTTGTAACTTATATTGAAAATCAAAAAGAGCATCATAAAAAACAAACATTTCAAGATGAGTACCGCGCGTTTCTTCGATTAAATAATATCCCCTTTAATGAACAATATATTTGGGATTAGAGTTCCTAAGATACTATAACGCAGGCTTTCAGCCTGCAAATTACACTCTGAGTGCACCTAGGGCGTGTGCCCTAGGCTTTTATAATACAGGGCGATGCCCTGAAAATTGCGCATAACACACATTTCAGGCTAAAAGCCTGACCTATAAAAACCTAGGGCACACGCCCTAGGTTAGCCCAAAACATGATTTGCAGGCTGAAAGCCTGCGTTATAGTATCTATGTTGGCTTTCAGCCTGAAATGTGTGTATGCATAATTTTCAGGGCATCGCCCTGTATTATAAAATCCTAGGGCACACGCCCTATGTTAGCCCAAAACATGATTTGCAGGCTGAAAGCCTGCGTTATAGTATCTATGTTGGCTTTCAGCCTGAAATGTGTGTATGCATAATTTTCAGGG
>JARLHF010000041.1 GCA_031292375.1 Chlamydiales bacterium | reverse complement strand
TATATTCTCTCTCGTTCAAACCTGCCGCACTCTCGGAGTTAATCCACGTGAATATCTTGAGGACGTCATGCGTCGTCTTATGTCCCATAATTCTCAAAAGTTATATGAGCTTTTGCCTGATCAATGGATGGCTAGTAAAAGCTCATTAAATTGCTAGATGGCCCTATTTGACGCTAACTATTCTTGTATCAACCCTGACTGTGCAATATATCTTAAAACGATATCTTGTATTTTAAATAATATTTTATGTATATACGACTAATGATCTTATTTAGGTAACTTATGCAATCCGATTCATTTCTCACATCTTGTGATGAACGCTATGGTGATTACACTGTAAAGCAATCAATGTTTATTGAAGAGGTTAATTCATTTTTCAGAGAAATTATTCACAAGCCTAGCGGAGCAACAATTTTGCATTTTGAAAATGACAATCCTGAAAATCTTTGCTGTATCGCTTTCCAAACATACCCAAAAGATGATAAAGGAGCATGCCATGTGCTAGAGCACATGCTACTAACAGATGCTGCAAAAGACAAATACAAAGGCATTCATTTTGTGGTTAAAAACTTAAACACAGCAACCTTCGAAGCATATACCTGCATAAGTCTTACAAGGTATCATGCTTTAACTACATCCAAAGATGACTTCTACACATTATTAAAAGCTGCTATAGAAAACATCTTTCGACCTTGTTTAAGAGAGAACGCTTTTTTTAGAGAAGGCTGTCGCTTAGAATTAACAGATCCAAACGACATTAACAGTGACCTTCGATTTAATGGTATTGTTTACAATGAAATCAAACAAACTACTTCAAATGTGGATTACATAATGCTTATGGCTATGAACAAAGCTTTATTTCCCAACCTCTTCTATCAATATAGCCATATAGGGAATCCTGAAGACATCACACAACTCACCTATAAAGATATTCTTAAAACCTATGATAAATTTTACCATCCAAGCAATTGCACCTTTATATTCCACGGTAACTTACCTCTACAGACACATTTAGATTTTTTAGAAAATCATCTTCTAAAAAACGCAAGAAAACGCAAATCCCCTCTTCTAATTAAAAAGCAAAAGACCATACCTGTTTCTAAAATAATTAAAACCAGCTATTCGTCTCTTTCAGACGTTCATCATCACTCAATTGGTTGGTCTTTAACACTAACTCAGGAAGAGATAATCGCCTTTCATATTATAAGTCAGATGCTAGAAGGTTGCGTGCTTTTTGATGAATATTCTCAACCAATTTTTGTCAGAAGATATTGCAATTCATCCAAAAAAGGCCTGTTAGATTCTATACAAGCTGATGTTAATAGGGAATTTACTCTAGAAGATATAGAAAATGCATTTGTTTCATTGGAATTAGATCTTTTAGAAATAAAACAACATGATAATGGAAGCCCTAACTTTATAAGATGGTGTGAAATGGTTTTAGCAGCAAAATATTGTGGCAGAAGTATCTTAAAAGCTCTTCAAGTAAAATCATCTCTTACAACTTTAAAAGCCTTGTTAAAAACCAATCCTCTTTATTTAAATAACTTAATGAAAAAACACCTACTTCACAACCCACATTATGTAATTGTTCGCTGTGTTCCGGATAAAGATTGGGATTCAAAAAAGTCTCTTAAAACTCAGAGTGAGCTTAAAAGATTAAAAGAAAAGCTCTCCTTGCAAGAGAAAAAAAATATTCAATCCATAATGGAACAAATTACTGCCACCACAAATGAGCCTCAAGCCTCTGTTTTATCGTTGACTAGTGCAAGTGTTTCTAAAGCAATAAATAAGCATGACTGGGTCTTAACACAAGAACAAATTAGAAATTTTCAAATATTCCATCGAGAATGCCTTACAAACAAGATTGCATATATTGACTACATTTTCAACTTACCGCAGGTTGACTCTAAAAATATTAGTTTGTTTCGTAATTTACCTTTACTACTAGGTAACGACCTTAATAAGGGTATAACCATATCTCGTAATATCTCTGATTCACGAGGATACCAACCATACTTTTATTTACGCACTAAGGTCTTTGAACATCAATTAGGAAATTTATCAGAGTATTTTCAATCAATAGTTGAATTTTACGGATCTCATAAAACAAGCTTAAAAGATTTGTCTATCCCATCCGACCCAAGCTTTATACTCGATAAAATTACTTCCCAAATGTCAGAAAAACAAGAATTATTCTTACTAAAAAAAGCTTGTAGTGGCCTCTCCTTACCTTTTCACCTAGATGAAATATGGAATGGTATTACCTGTTTAAAAAATATTCAAAAAATAAAACTAGGCTCCTCACACTACCCTGCTTTAAAAAAACAAGTCTATTCTTGCCCAAATCCTCACATGCTAATCACCTGCGATCAATCTATGTTACAAATAATAAAAAAAGAGCTACTCTTTGATTTTGGGAATAAAGTAAAAACCACCCACACAACAAAGAAAGATCTTTGCATTCCTAAAATGAACTCTCTTGCTGTAGCCACATCATTTCCCGTGGCTCATGTCTTACAAATGTTTCCTACCATAACCTACAATCATATTGATTTTCCAGTACTCCTTGTAGTAACATCCCTCTTATCAAACTTTTTAATGCAGCAATCCAGATACATTCAAGGTGCCTACAGAGCATCTGCAACCACACCTGCCTTACAGGGAGTAACAACTTTATGCGTTGGCTCTACTTCTAGCATTTCAATGACTTTAGATACATTTAACCAGGCTATTAAAGCAATTGCAAGAGGCCAGTTCTCTCAATCAGACTTAGTACAGGCACAACTCAAAAGTATCAAAAGAATAGATGCAAAACACCCCTCACTTGCAGTCCACACCAAAGTACTTTATGAAAACCTTTTAGCTGGCTTCACAATGGAGTGGAGGCAAAATATTAAAAACCACATACTCGATATCACACCTAAACAAATATCTACAGTGTTAGAAAAATATATTCTTTCTAACACCGATAACAGCATCATTGTCGCATTTGCAAATAAAGAGCTGATCAAAAAAGAAAACAAAATTCTCGCAAAACAGGGAAGAGAATTGCCTGTCCTTCATCTTGATGCTATTTAGGTACTCTTAGCTATCCCTAATAAGTATAACAGGCGTGAATTGCTTCAGAGATGCTCCAACCAGCTTTCCCACAACGTGAAGGAAAAAACTGTCTGCACTCTCCCTTATTGATAGATAAATCTTCCTTGACCATATGCTTACAAAGGCCATTATAGACTTCACCATGTGATACAATTATCAGTGGCCTTTTTTCATGATTATTTTTTATAACCTGCAAAATAGCTGTAGCTATTCTCTTGCCAAAAACTTCTAATTTCTCGGCATCCTTAGGTAATAAAGCCTCAAATACGTTGCGACTTAACTCCTCTTTATAAATAGCTTTCTGAAATTTTTGACATAACTCGCTATCTTGAGAAAAATTACCATAAAATCGAGCATCTAATCCTATTTCAATATGCACTGTAGATTTAGTTTGCTCTGCAATAATGTGAGCCGTCTCCATAGTCCTTTTACGTGGGCTAGAAAAAATTATAGGGTTTCTAATCTCGCAAAATTTCTTTGCTGTTATCTGAACTTCTTTTATCCCTATTTCATTTAAGCTTAAATCTAGCTCACCCAAGTGTAGCTGATCAAAAGACCAATTTGTACTCCCATGTCGAACAAAAATAAATGGTATAAGAGCTATATCTTCTAACATACAAGTAACATCTTTGCTAACCAGATTTAGGACCTATTTGAATTTAAATATTTCAGAAATTTCCATGATTTGAAGCTCTATCTTTTCAAATTGAGAGTGTACTTTCGAGGCCAAATGACTTGTTTCAACTACAACAAAGTTAACCTCTTCACATGATGATTCTGGAAGTGGATGATTTTTCAACTGCAAAGCAGTATCTTACCACAAAGTGGTTACATACTGCTTTGCAGTTGAAAAATTGTCAATGCACTAGAAATTAAAAAGTAAAGGTTTGTTAAGGAAATTAATCCATAAAAGATAAGATGCATTACAGCTTTATACTGGCTTATTTTTAAGATTTTAATAAAGACTTTGCAAAAATTCTGTAAATAGTTTATGAGCTATCAAAGCATTAAATTTTTTAAATAGCGAAGGGTGTATTATGAAGTTTTTATTTATTCTTTTTTGTCTTTTTGGAATTACAAGTCAGATTCAAGCAACGACTCCTGAGGAGATTGAAACATCTCTCAACAATATTAAAGTAGCAGCTACAAAAACCGTTGAATTTATTCTTAGCACCCCTTCCGATCAACAAACATTTGAAAATAGTTTATATCTCTGGAATAAGCTGTCCTCTCAGATATACAAGCAATTCAACATGTTACATGAAGCTACTAAGTCCAATGTACCCGAAGAAAGTGAGATGGCAACTTGGGCTCTTGAAGAGCTTCGAGCCATAGCTCTTGACCTTTCTCAAAACGACAACCTCTCTCATATTCTTCTCAGCGCTGCTAAGCAGGAGAGAAAAGATGACTCCATAACGTCTTTTCGATCCGTTATTGCTGAGGGTTATATTCAAAATAAAGGAGCCAAATACATACACAATTGGGTATCAAACAGCTCAAACGAAAAAATCTGCCAAAACAACGAACTATCTGCAACTACCCTTTCAACTGTAAATTTAGCAAAAGATTCCCTTCCAACAAATGTAGATATTTTATGCATCCAAGAAATATTCTATGATGATGTTTATGAGGTATATCAATTACTACTGGGACATGCGTACGATCATATTATTTACTTTAGACCTTGTAATATACGCCTTGATCTATCCCCTTCAGATCAGTACACCGGAGGCATGTTAATTGCTAGTAAATATCCGTTGACTGAAATCCAAGTCAATGATGACTATCTTGATGTCATTATCCAAGATGCAAATGGTCCTCTTGGACATCTTTATGTAGTTCAAGCACCAAGGGACAACATAGATATTTCTCCAAAGCTTTTGCATGTTATTACCGCTATGCAAGAAGAAATGATTCCTGCTATACTGTGCACAAATTGCGATCTATCATCCAATTCTTACGAAACACAGGTCCTCATGGATACTTATTTTTCTAAAAACACCAACTTTGTTCAATTTAATTGCTTAGATCTTTTAATAGAAACCGCCCTTGCAACCGCTTATCAACCTTTCACAACAAGTGGATGTAAAACGTATGGACGCCGCGGAGGAGAAGGCCACGGTAATTACAGCAATAATGGCGACACCCATGGTTATAGCAATCACGGCAACTATAATAATCATGACAACTATAACTCCGGAAAAGATAGTGGACAAAATTCTGGGCGTACAGATGTATATATGAGGTATGATACTGAAGAGGGCACATCAGCTGGAGCAAAAATTTCTACATCAGGATCCAGCGACAGCGGATGTGGTTACTCTCTTTCTTTAGATGGCACAATGACCCGTGATCCAAATGGTCACATCTCAGGAACAATTAACGGTAAAGGAAGCTGGACTTATTAGACCTTATGATGCAAAAAAAGTATATTATTACAGGTATTCTTGTTCTGACAGTTGTCCTTTTGATCTGCTACTTTTCTTTTTCTAATAAAAAGTACCACTTTCAAATTTCAACGCGACTTTCAGGTCAAAATGACCCTTCAATTAAAGTCAAAATTCAAGGCCATAAATACCCGCTGAGAATAGACTTGGGATCTAAACTAGAATTAGAACTCTCAAAATCGACACTTAACCTTTTGGATAAAACCCCTCATAAGTCATTAACAACTCGAGATATGACGGGAAGACCATATGAAAACCCAGCTCATGTCATTCCATCTATTGAGATAAATGGTTTAGTTTTTGATCAAGTAGTTACGATAGAAGAAAATGTAGACTACATATCAAATACTACATTTTATGAGGGTGATAAAAAAAACACACTAATTTACAAAAATACTTCAGGAACTATTGGCAGCGCATTATTTGCAGATAAAAACTTGCTTTTAGACTTCGATTATTCTTTGTTTTTTGTCAGCAATGACGTTTCTAAGCTAAAAGTAAAAGGATATGACCTAAAAGAATTTATTAAATTACCCTACACACGTTATAAACATGGTATTATTTTAAAAGTTAATACAGAATTTGGTGAAATAAGACTTGCTCTTGATACGGGTTGCACGGTCAATTTTCTCAGATCTTCTTTTGCTTCCCACATAAAACCTGTAGGTAAACGATTTGGCCTACCTTTTATCACAACTTCAACATTTGAGATGGGTGGGAAGGATTTTGGGCCAATGAATCTTTATCCTTATGACATTTCTTCCGATCTATCAGACATGGATGGCATGCTAGGGATGGACTTTTTAATCGATCATGTTGTCTACATCGATCGCGACCATCAACAAATATACATTCAAAAAAGCAAAGACCTTCCAGAAATGCCTATAACAGCAAATATTCCCTATTCTTCATTTAATAATGTAGTATCGAAATACATGAATGCATCCTTTTTAAGCAAAATACTCAAATCTTCAAACTAAACAGCATCATATAATTAAAAATATTATCAGCCACCTCTTATTCATTAATTTATTTAAATTTTTAATTTAAATTTCCTTGACAACTAATCACTATATTCGTTAAGATATTGTTAATTTAAAATGATTTTGCATTATTACAGTTACTTTCCCACATAAAATAATGCTACAAAACAATAAGGGTTTTCTATGAGCAGCACTTTAGGCCTTCCTCTTCTTCGACATGATAGATTGACAGATGCTGAAGAACAAGCTTTTAAATCCTATGTTGGATTTCCAGCTCAAAAATCTGTCCAAACTCAACCTTCCCCTAGCGGTTTTTTTAGCCGAATTACCTCCGCTGTTAAGCGTTGTTTTAGCAATCCAACAGTAAGAACTTGTACAGTTGCAGGTCTTACGGTAGCAGGCGCCGCAGGTATTGCCACAAGTGCTTATTATACAAGCAAAACAGAGCCCCCTATTGACCCTAATACTAATGAACCAGTTCCATCAAGCTTTGCTCACAAAACAGCAACTGCCTGTCTTTTAGCAAGTAACGTTGTTTTCGGCCTTGGATTGCAGTTGTTAATGGGACCTTCAGACAAAAATCAACCACTACAACCCTTAAAACCCTCTATCAACGAATCAGATCTTTCTGAGCCTCTTCTAAGTTCTCAAAGCTCTTCAAGCGACGGTATTCCTCTACAAACACCCACAAGCTCACCCGACACTTCCATCTCATCTTCTCCAGATATATCTACGTCACTATTTCCCACAGCAAACAACTCCCCACAAAACTCTAGAACTTCATCTCCCATTCAACAACATGCTGTTATTACAATACGTTTTGATATCAATCCGTTTGTAGAATCTCCTATTAATCTTACACTAACCCCTCAAGTCGAAATAAGCCCTCCACCTTCACCCACAGAGCACACTAGCGCCCCACTAAATAGTAGAGATATCTACCCCCTGCACCTTGGCACGCATAATCAACCTAGACAGCTATTATCGGGTAGTAAAGATATTGAATCCCTAGAGCCAATACAACAGCTCCAAGAAGAAGACTCCATTCCACAAAGTTGGTCTGAGCTTGCAAGTAGAGTTACAACATCTTGCAAATCCTTCTTTAAAAGCCCTATCCAACACGTCAAAAACGGTATTTTCTATCTCCAACAAAACCGCCCTGTTGAAATTCACGTGGGTTATTGGGTTTTGTCAGGCTTTGTAGGGGGGGTAACATTACTTGAATACCTTACTTGTTTTAGTTCAGGAATGTATGCAGGGATACTAGTAAACAATGCCTTATACTCACACTCTTTCAGCACTATGCCCAGCTCCGCCAAAGAAATTCATGAAAAAGAAGATGTTTCTACTCAACCTAATAAACCGCCAAGCAAACCTAACATACCTTCTTGCATAACCAGCACAGGCACTAAAATTTGCACTTTCGTAAAAAACCATTATCCTTCTCTACTATTTCTTGGCACAGGCAGTATATTACTAGCGCTCTATTCAAAAAGTGATCCAGTTGAGAACTCCGTAGAATGCTTTGCAGCACAGCTAGGCACTATTTTAGTTACACGCCCTTTTGGTAATCTCATAACTCAAATATCAAATAAAGCTATGCAGTACTATAAAAAAAACAACCCAAATAGCGCCAAATTAAAACTTGCGGAGATTATAGCACTTGCTTGTGACAATCCCGCTATTTCTATTCTTATTGGATATGGCATAGGCCGAGTACCTGACCTTTCACAATTTGCAGGTATGATTTTAATTGGTTTTGGACTTGGTTGTAATGATGCTAGATCTATACAGGAAAAGAAAGTAACCTACTATCCTACTAAAACAAAACCTTTCAGTGATCGCACTCGCTTTGAACAAGCCCTCTATCTTACAGGTGAATACGGAGAAACTTTGATAGGAATTGGTTTTGTTATGTATGGTATTTTTGCCCCTAGCTCCTATGATGCCGCCATTTTAGGAGGGACTGGTCTTATAGTTTATTATATTAGAAGCTTCTTCCGACAGTACCTTCAATCCGAAACCGCTAAAAAACTTCTATTAGAGGCAAATCTTTCAGAAGCAGATATTGCAGATTTTATGGATGAAATTCTACCAAAAAAACGCCTCTGGACTGTAAAATTCATGTCTTTTACGGATCGTATAGCCTTTGATGCTATAACCTTAATTACATTACTCGCAACAAATGGAAACCCTATAATAGAATGTCTTGGAGCTGCGGATGCTGGAATAGCGTTTGGTACCACAGTAGAAAACATTAAGGCCAGAACTAAAACTCCTTGTCACGTAAACTTTACCTAGATTTACTCACCTGATGTAAACATGCTATTGAATCCACCACCGCCATTAGTTTTTACAAGAGCTGCATTGCGAATTATAAAATTCATTTCACTTGGAGTGTCTTCAATTATTTTGGGGGTTATACCTTTAGGTAATTGAAGCCCTTCTTGCTCAAAGATTTTCTTAGGATTTTGCTTTAGCTGCTTTTTAAAGTTTTCATCTTTTGCAGCCTTTGTAGATATTTGACACCACTTTTCACATATTTCTTTTGCATTAATCATAAATGTCTCTCCTTACCTATATTTAAACAAATTCAATATTCAGCTAAACATAAAAACATGATCTCATAAACGCTAAATACTTATACCCTGATTATCGAATTGTATTTTTATTTTGTCAAACTTTTATTTCACAACTAATCAGGATTACAAGCCATAATCCCTATATTCTATAAGACGTAAGCGTAACTTATTCAAAACCAGGGTATACAAAATTATACTTCCCCGTTTTCATGCGAGCCACGAAAACTTGGGCTATTAAGTGTGCTGATAACGCTTGTTCCTACAGCTTGATATAAAAAGGTGTAGCAGCGCCCATCAGGATCGAAGTAGTTGATGGGATCGCCGTTGGCATAGGCATAGAGGTTTAAGAGGATGGGATGCCCGATGGGATCGGGGCTTAGGAACCTGCCACATTTGGGATCGTAGTACCTTGCTCCCATCCAGATGAGACCTGTAGGGTCTTGGGCTTGGCTGTGCCAGGTGAGGGATTGAGCATAGGAGAGGAGGTCTTGAGGGATAGATGTT